>DVMZ01000061.1 GCA_018714725.1 Candidatus Scatosoma pullistercoris | reverse complement strand
AAATACGGACCGCTGTGATCGGAGAAAACCGATCCCGGCACAGGAAGAAAACAAAATGCTTGAAAACAAAAAATTCGGCGTGATTTCGCTCGGCTGCGACAAAAACCGGGTGGACAGCGAAAAATTGCTTTCCCTTCTGAAGGAGCGCGGATGCTCCCTGACGGACGATTTGTCAAAGGCGCAGATCGTCATCGTCAACACCTGTTCCTTCCTCGCTTCCGCGAGAGAGGAAGCCATCGAGACGATTCTTGAATGCGCGGATTATAAAAAGCAGGGAAAAGTGGAAAAAATAGTGGTGACGGGCTGTCTGCCGCAGAAGTTCATCGGCGAACTGTTTGCGCCGCTCACCGAAGCAGACGTCTTTCTGGGCATCGGAGATTACGAAAAAATTTTCGAGGCGCTGGAAAAATCTTATTCGGAAGGCAGAGTAAACTATGTCGGCAAAGGCTGCGATTGCTTCCGCGCCGGCCGGGTGCTCACCACGCCGGAGCACTATGCCTATCTGAAAATCGCGGACGGCTGTTACAATCACTGTACCTATTGCCTGATTCCGAAGATACGCGGAAAATACCGCTCCTATCCTATGGAAGAGCTGGTGCGGGAGGCCGAAAGTCTGGGAGAACTGTCCGAGCTCATCGTCGTCGCACAGGACACCACCCGCTACGGCGAAGACCTGTACGGCGAAAACCGGTTTGTCCCGCTTCTCCGCGCGCTTTCCAGGCTGGAAAACGTGAAAAAGATCCGGCTCCTTTACTGCTATCCGGACGTGATCGGCGATGAATTGATCGAAGAGATCGCCGGGAACGAAAAGATTCTCAAATACATCGACATTCCCTTGCAGCATTCGGAAAACCGGATACTCAAACTCATGAACCGCAAGGGGACAAGGGAAAGTTATCTGGCTCTGTTGAAGAAACTGCGCGAGCGGGTTCCCGGCATTGCGATCCGCTCGACGTTTATCGCGGGCTTTCCTTCGGAAACGGAGGAGGATTGCGCGGGGCTGAAAGCCTTTTTGGAAGAGGCAAAGCTTGTCAACTGCGGTTTTTTTGCCTATTCCAGGGAGCCGGACACCGCCGCGGCGAGAATGTCTTCGCAGGTGCACCCTTCCACCAAACGCCGCCGCGTAAAAGAGCTGTACGAAGTGCAGCGCCGCATTTCCGCCCAATTCCTTTCGTCTTTTGCGGGAAAAGAACTGGAAGTGCTGTGCGACGGCATCGATTACGAGAAAAACTGCTTTGTCGGTCGGGCGTATTTCAGCGCCCCCGAGATAGACGGAAAAGTATATTTCAACGCGCGGGAAGCGGTGCAGGGTGAAACGCTTTCCGTCCGGATCACAAAAGCCGACAGCTATGATCTGTACGGCGCTACGGAGGATTATCAATCATGAATCTGCCCAATAAAATATCCGTTGTGAGAATCTGTATGATTCCCGTGTTCGTCCTGTTTTTTTATCTGACAGCCGTACCGTATCACCATGTGATTGCGGCGGTGATTTTTGCGGCGGCCGCGCTCACCGATCTTCTGGACGGGCGCATTGCCCGTTCCCGCGGGCTGGTCACCAATCTCGGGAAATTTCTTGACCCGATCGCCGATAAAGTGCTGGTGGCGACGGCCTTCGTGCTGATGCTGACGACGGAGAATATTTTCGGATTGTTCGGCAACTGGTGCTATATCGCCGGGGCCCTTCTCGTCTGCCTCATTCTCGCAAGAGAACTCATCATCAGCGCCTTCCGCCAGATTGCGGCGGCTTCGGGACTGGTGCTTGCCGCGGAGAAGCTCGGGAAATACAAGACCACTTTTCAGGACGTCTGCATTTTCGTGCTGATCTTTTCGGCGGATTTCGCGGGCACGGCGGGAAAAGTGCTGAACGGCATCGGCCTGGCGCTGTTTGCGGTGGCCGTCGTCCTCACCGTGTGGTCGGGTTTTTCCTATGTGCTCAAAAACAAACAGGTGCTGAAAGACACCGCGCACTGACTCTGCGCAATGCGGCATAAATTGCGGCGCGGAATACGCCGCGGAGCAATCGCGGAAAAAGTGTGGGAGAAATATTGTACGCAGGGGAAGACACCGTCATTATGAAAAATGCCTGTATTGTATTGAGAAATTGCAAAGACAGCGTTTGCGCGATCGGTTTCGGGCGGGTTACGGACGCTTTCCTCGCGGGCGGCTATTGCTTTTCGGAAATCCGTCTGCTTCCGTCGGACGACGAAGCGGCGTTTGCGGACGCTGTGTCCGGGTTCCGCGCAGAGACGGAGAATCTCGCGGTAATTGTCGGGAAAGACTCCCTTGCGGAAATCGGCAATCTGCTGGCGGGACTGATGAAGTCTCCCTTTTCTCAACGCACGCTTTCGGGCGCGGGGATTTTTTCGGACGGGGAGTTTTCTCTGTTTCTGCTGGCCGCCGAAGCGGGAGAATCGGGCGCGGAATATGTGCGGGGCGTATGTCTTCCCTTTCTCGAACGCAAATACGGATTGCGGTACGACCGCATGGTTTTGCGCGCGGTGGGGGTGGACGCGGAAACCGTGAAAAATCTCCTCGCCGCCGCCAGGCGTATGAGCGGAGAGAGATTGACGTATAATTACAGAAGGAAGTATGCGGAAGACGTCCTGGAAATCGTCTATGATTCCTCTGTTCCGAAAATGCTCACGGACGACGTGCTCCGCCTGTTGACGGAAGGCCTGGGGGACTGCGTTTATGCGCTGGACGATACGCCGCTGGAAAAGCGCCTCGTACA
>DVMZ01000060.1 GCA_018714725.1 Candidatus Scatosoma pullistercoris | reverse complement strand
GGGCTGGCGCGGCGCATCGTGTCCGTTCCCGGCGCCAGCGAAGTGTATTTTGAAGGCCTCAACACTTATGACGAACTGGCGAAGCGGAAGAGGCTGGGCGTTTCCGAATACACCCTCCGGACGGTGGGCGCCGTTTCAGACGAAACCGCCTATGAAATGGCTTCCGGGCTGATAGCCACGGGCGACTGCGACATTTCCGTCGCGACTACGGGGCTGGCCGGGCCGAAATCGGACCGGACGGAGCTGCCCGTGGGGCTGTGTTATATCGCCGTGGGGCTTCGGGAAAAGGTGTATGTCTACCGCTATCGCTTTGACGGTTCCCGGGAAGACATCACGGAGACCGCGATCAATTATGCGTTGTTCCTCGCTTACCGTCAGCTCAGAAATTTATGACGGAAGAGCGGGAAAGACAGAATTTCCATGAAAAAAAGACAGGAGTGAAAACTTATGGCAAACGATAAGACAAGCGAAAAGACCGGCAAGGAAAAGGCCAATAACGAGAAGCTGAAAGCGCTTGACGCCGTGTTGCTGCAAATTGAAAAGCAGTACGGCAAGGGTTCGATCATGCGTCTCGGAGACGAAGCGGGGCAGACGGAAATCGAGGTGATTCCCACGGGCTGTCTGACGCTGGATCTGGCGTTGGGAATCGGCGGTATGCCGCGCGGAAGAATCATCGAAATTTACGGCCCCGAATCTTCCGGTAAAACGACGGTCGCCCTGCACGCGATCGCGGAAGCGCAGAAGATGGGCGGCGTAGCGGCATTCATCGACGCGGAGCACGCGCTCGATCCCGTCTATGCGAAGAAACTGGGCGTCGATCTTGAAAATCTGTATGTCTCCCAGCCGGATACGGGCGAACAGGCGCTGGACATCACGGACGCGCTCGTGCGCAGTTCGGCGGTGGACATCATCGTCATCGACTCGGTGGCAGCGCTGACGCCGAAAGCGGAAATCGAAGGGGATATGGGCGACAGCCATGTCGGGTTGCAGGCGCGGTTGATGTCGCAGGCGCTCAGAAAACTGACGGCGATCGTGAATAAATCCCATACCTGTGTGATTTTCATCAACCAGCTCCGCGAAAAAGTAGGGGTGATGTTCGGAAATCCCGAGACGACGCCGGGCGGCAAAGCGCTGAAATTCTATGCCAGCGTGCGTATCGACGTGCGCCGGACGGAAGCGCTCAAAGACGGCGAAGGGATCATGGGCAACCGCACGAAAGCGAAGATCGTCAAAAACAAACTCGCGCCTCCTTTCAAGCAGGCGGAATTCGATATCGTGTTCGGCGAAGGCATTTCGCAGGAAGGCTGTATCATGGATATGGGGATTCAGTACGACATCATCGAAAAGAGCGGCGCCTGGTTCAGCTACGGCGGCAACAAAGTGGCTCAGGGCCGGGAAAAGATGCGGCAGTACCTCAAAGACAATCCCGAGATCCGTGCGGAAATCGAGGCGAAGATCCGCGAAGCGGCAAAGGGCAAACCGGCCGAAGAGGCTGCCGCAGATTCTGCGGACTGAAACGCCGACGGTGAATTCCCGAAAGGGATCGGGCAGAACGGAAAGGAAGAAGTATGAAGTACGGCTTTGTAAAAGTTGCGGCGGTGAGTCCCGAACTCCGGGTTGCCGACGTAAAATTCAATACGCTGAAAATTGAGGAAGAAATTGCCCGGCAGACGCAGGCGGGCACGGAAATTCTGGTGTTTCCGGAACTTTCGCTGTGCGGCTATACCTGCGGCGACCTGTTTTTGCAGCCTCTTCTGATTGAAGCCTGCAAATCGGCGCTGAAAGAAATCACCGCTTTTACGAAGGGGATTTCCATGCTGATTTTTGTGGGGCTTCCGATCGCTTATAAGGGGAATCTCTACAACTGCGCCGCGGCGCTCTGCAACGGCAGGGTGCTCGGCGTCGTCCCCAAGACGAATATTCCCAATTATGCGGAATTTTACGAGAAGAGATATTTTATCCCGGCGCCGGAAGAAAATTTCCCCGCGCAGTATCTCGGCCCGGAGTTTTCGGACGAGAACGGGTGTGCGGAATTCGGGCCCAATCAGATTTTTTTCGACGAGAAGCAACCGGATGTCCGGGTGGCCTGCGAGATCTGCGAGGACTTGTGGGTGGGCAATCCTCCGTCAGTCCGGCATGCGGCGGCAGGGGCGACGATCATCGTCAATCTTTCCGCTTCCGACGAGACGATCGGGAAGGCGGACTATCGGAGAATGCTCGTCCGTTCCCAGTCCGGCCGCAATGTCTGCGCCTATGTCTATGCCGACGCGGGCTCGGGCGAATCGACGACGGACATGGTCTTTGCCGGACATGACCTCATCGCCGAAAACGGCTCTCTTCTGGCGGAAAGCAGGTTGTTTTCGGACGGGAAATGCGCCGCGGAAATCGACGTGGCGTTTCTCGCCGCCGAACGCAAGAAGATTACCACTTTCCGCTCGACGGGAGAAGACGGGTACGCGGTGACGGGCGCGGCATTCTGCGGGGAAGGGGAGCTTTCTCTCCGAAAGATTTCCCGCACTCCCTTCGTGCCCGAGGAGAGCGCAGAACTGGGAAGCCGCGCCGAACTCATTTTGTCCATGCAGGCGCAGGCATTGGCGAAACGGCTGAAACATACGGGCGCGAAAACCGCGGTGATCGGCATTTCCGGCGGACTGGATTCTTCGCTGGCGCTGTTGGTTGCCGCCCGCGCTTTCGATATTCTCGACAAACCGCGCTCGCAGATTGTCGCCGTCACGATGCCCGGGTTCGGGACGACGGGCAGGACCTACCAGAATTCCCTGCGTTTGATCGGATGCGTCGGCGCCGAGAGCAAGACGGTGAACATTTCTGAAAGCGTGCTCCGGCATTTTGAAGATATCGGGCATGACCGCAATGTCCTGGACGTCACCTATGAAAACGCGCAGGCGCGCACGCGCACGATGATTCTCATGGACCTGGCCAACAAGACGGGCGGGCTGGTGATCGGCACGGGGGATTTGAGTGAACTCGCACTGGGATGGTGTACTTATAACGGGGATCATATGTCCATGTATGCGGTCAACGCTTCGGTGCCCAAAACGCTGGTGCGGCATCTCGTCCGTTACGAGGGGACGAGAGCGGGCGGCGAAGAGGAAAAAGTGCTTTCCGACATTCTTTCGACGGAGATTTCTCCCGAATTGCTGCCGCCCGGAAAAAGCGGGGAAATTGCCCAGAAGACGGAGGACATCGTGGGGCCTTACGAATTGCACGATTTCTTCCTGTACCGGGCCATTCGTTGCGGAGATACGCCCAAACGGGTATATTATCTTGCGAAATATGCTTTTCGCGGAATTTATAAGGAGGAAGTGCTGCTGAAATGGCTGAAAAATTTCTATCGGCGGTTTTTCTCCCAGCAATTCAAGCGTTCCTGCATTCCCGACGGCGTAAAAATCGGTTCGGTGACCCTTTCGCCCCGGGCGGACTGGCGTATGCCTTCCGATGCTTCCGCGGCGCTCTGGCTGGAGGAATTGTCTCCGGACGAGTGTTGATTCTGACAGGGCCGTTTTCTGATATTTCTGAAATTATTGAGCTCTTGCGGCGTGCCGGACGGCACGCCGCAACTTGTTATAAAGCGGGCAAATTGCCTGTCGGGGGAGAGGGAGTGCGAGACGGAGAGCGGCGCCGTAAAATTATGGGCCGGCAGGCAATAAATTTCCTGCAAACATTTGACTTTTATGCAATTTTATTGTAAAATAAAAGCAGACGGAAAAATCCGTCCCGCATTCGTAAGGGATACCGGGTGCGGGCAGGGTTTTCCGGAGTAAAGTTTCATTTCATTTTAAATACAGGAGGCACAACAATGAACGGCGTAAGTTTGAGCGTCCTGTTTCTCTCCGTGCAGACGGGTGTATTTATCGGCGTCCTCATTGCCGCGGCGGTTGTCTTTGCCGCGCTGGGGATCCTTGTAGGTTATACGATCTATAAGAAGAATACGGAAAAGAAAGTCGGCGAGGCGAACGCGCGCGTTCGCACGATTCTCGGCGATGCGGAAGCGGAGGCCGGCCGGATCAGGTCGGAGGCGCAGGCGGAAAGCAAACGCGCTCTGAAAGAGGCGCTGCTGGAAGCAAAGGAACAGGATTTAAAATTAAGAAACGATTTCGAGCGGGAAACCAAGGAGAAGAAAGCGGAGATTCAGCGTCTGGAACAGCGCGTCACCCAGAAAGAGGACGCACTGGACAAAAAGACGGAAGCTCTTGAACAGCAGAAGAACAACCTCTTGAAACAGGAAGCCGAAATCAAGAAATTACAGGAAAAAATCAGCTCTCAGCACGAACTGATGGTGCAGGAGCTTGAAAAAGTTGCCCAGCTCACCCGCGAGGAGGCGAAAAAACTCCTGACGGAGGAGATCCTCGACGAAACCCGCCGCGACGTTGCGGTGCAGGTGCGCACGATGGAGCAGCAGGCGAAAGACGAAGCGGATCTCAACGCGAAAAAAATCATTTCGCTTGCGATTCAGAAATGTGCGGCCGATCAGGCTTCGGAACTCACCGTTTCGGTTGTCGCGCTTCCCAACGACGACATGAAAGCGCGCATTATCGGGCGCGAAGGCAGAAATATCCGCGCCTTGGAAGGGTCAACCGGCATTGAGCTCATCATTGACGATACGCCCGAAGTTGTGATTCTTTCCGGTTTTGATCCCGTCCGGAGAGAGATTGCGAAAATTTCCCTCGAACGGCTGATTGCGGACGGAAGAATTCATCCCGCCCGTATCGAAGAGACGGTGGAACGGGTTTCCAAGGAGATCGACCAGCAGATCAAAGAAGCCGGAGAAGCCGCCGTATTTGAACAGGGCATTTTCGGCCTTCATCCCGAGCTTGTGAAGCTGATCGGCCGCCTGAAATTCCGTACCAGTTACGGTCAGAACGTCTATAAGCATTCGATGGAGGTGGCGACGCTCGCGGGGCAGATGGCCGCGGAACTCGGCCTGGACGTCAATTTTGCCAAGCGCGCGGGGCTTCTGCACGACATCGGCAAAGCGGTGGATCAGGAGCAGGAAGGCACCCATATCCAGATCGGCGCCGATCTTGCGAAGAAATACAAAGAAAACGCGAACATCGTCAACGCGATCATGGCGCACCACGGCGACGTGGAGCCCAAGACGATCGAAGCCGTGCTCATTCAGGCGGCAGACGCCATTTCCGGCGCTCGTCCCGGCGCGCGGAGAGAAACGGGCACGAATTACGTCAAGCGCCTTGAAAAACTGGAAGAAATCGCTTCCGGATTCCCGGGAGTGGACAAGAGCTATGCGATTCAGGCAGGCAGAGAAATCCGCGTGATGGTCAAACCGGAGCAGGTGGACGACGCGCAGGCGCTGTTCCTCGCCAAGGACATCGCAAAGAAGATCGAAACGGAGCTGGAATATCCCGGTCAGATCAAAGTCAATGTCATCCGCGAATTCCGCGGAGTGGAGTACGCCAAGTAATTTTGAAGAGTTTCCTTTCCGGATTTGTAATTTTTTTCAAAAGTTTTCCGGAAAGGAATTTTTTTGCCGGTTTTCGTCAGGAACCCGGCGGCCAGAACAGAAAAGGAAGGTGAAAATCATGATAGTTGAGCAGGGCAGGTATCTGATCTTGCAGGGCAAGGGGATTTCTTACATACTCCGGATTCACGAACAGGGGTATCTTCTGCACGTTTATTACGGCAGAAAGCTTCGGGAAAACGATTTTCCGTATTTTCCTTCGGCGCCCCGTTCTTTTTATACCTTCGCGCCCGATCAGGTATTTCTTGAAGGGGAATCGCAGGAATATCCGGCGTTCGGGTATAACGACCTGAAAGAAGGCGCGGTGGAAGTGCTGGCGGACGGGAAAATCGCGGCGCTGTCGCTGAAATATAAGTCCCATGAAATTTCCGACGGCAAACCCGCTATCGATGGGCTTCCGTCGTCAAAGGCCAACGGCGTTGCCTGCCAGACGCTCGCCGTCACGCTGTCGGACGACGCTTACGGCGTAGAAGTGCGTTTGCTGTATACCGTTTTTGAGGACAGCGACGTCATCGCGAGACACGCGGAAATCAGAAATTCCGGAAAGGGGGCGCTTCGGCTTACCCGAGCGTTTTCCTGTTGCCTGGACGCAACGGGCATGCGCGGCAGTGAGACGGACATGATTTCCCTGCGCGGCGCGTGGGCGAAGGAGCGCAACCTGGAACGGCATTCTCTTTTTCAGGGCGTTTCGGAAATCGGCAACCGGACGGGGGAGAGCGGACACTATCTCAACCCGTTTGCGGCGCTCTGCGGCAGAGCGACCACTTCCGATTACGGGGACGCGCTGGGAGCCATGCTGGTGTACAGCGGAAATCACCGTTTCCGCGTCGATGTGGACGCCTACGACAATATCCGCCTCGCATGCGGCATTCATGACGGGGGCTTTGCCTGGGATCTGGCGCCCGGCGAGACCTTCCGTACGCCCGAATGTCTGCTCTGCTTTTCATGGCAGGGCCTGGACGGTATGAGTCAGGCCTATCACGATTTTCTCAGGGCGCACATTTTGCCGCAGCGTTTCCGTTCGTCTTTCCGTCCCGTGCTCATCAACAGCTGGGAAAGCATGTATTTCGATTTTGACGAAGAGAAAATTCTCGAAGTGGCCCGCCAGGCCAAGCAATCGGGAATCGAATTGTTTGTTCTCGACGACGGGTGGTTCGGAAAGCGGAACGACGACACCACTTCGCTGGGGGACTGGTACCCCAACCCCGAAAAGCTCCCTTCCGGCGTGGCGGGACTGGCGGAAAAAATCAACGCGCTCGGATTAAAATTCGGCATCTGGGTGGAGCCGGAAATGGCCAACCCGGTCAGCGAACTGCTCAAAGCGCACCCCGATTTTCCGATTGCCTGCAAAGCGCACCCGCCCGTGCTCGGCCGCAACCAACAGGTGCTCGATCTCACCGATCCGAGAGTGGTGGAATTCATCGGGAAATTCCTCGACGAGCTCTTGTCCTGCGGGAAAATTTCCTATATCAAATGGGATATGAACCGGTCGATGGCAGAGGTGACGGAACCGGGGTTTGTTCATCGGTATTATTTGGGGCTGTATAAGATTCTCGGCGATATCACGGAAAAATATCCCGACGTATTGTTCGAGGGCTGTTCGGGCGGAGGCGGGCGCTTTGACGCGGGCATGCTCTGCTATCATCCGCAGATCTGGACCAGCGACGATTCGGACGCGATCGAACGGCTCCGCATTCAGGAGGGGACGGCGCTCTGTTATCCGCTCAGCGCCATGGGGGCGCATGTGACGGCCTGCCCCAATCATCAGGTATGGCGCACCACGCCTTTTTCCACCCGCGCCAATGTGGCTTCTTTCGGAACATTCGGCTACGAACTCAACGTCGCCAGGCTGTCCGAAGAGGAAAAAGCGGAGGTAAAGGCGCAGATCGCTGCTTATCGGAAGATAGAGCCGCTTATCCGCGAAGGCGATTTTGCCGTATTGCATTCGGCCTTTGCGAGGGGAAATTTCACGGCCTGGCAGGTGACCTCCAAAGATAAGAAACGGGCAGTCGTGCTGTGTGTCCGGACGCTTGCTTCGGCCAATGCCGCGGGAGAACGGGTGCGGCTTCGCGGGCTGAATCCGGATGCTTTGTACACGGAAGCCCGATCGGGCCGGAACTATTACGGGGACGAACTGATGTACCGAGGATTTTTTCCGTCTGTTCCGAGTACGGATTTCGCTTCCGTGCTTACGGAATTCGTCGAAGAATCCGAAGAGACAAACCGATAAAAAGATTTCAAAGCGGCGGGGAAAATCCGGCGGGCGTCCGAAACGGGCGCCCGCCCCTTCCCGGTATTTATATGAGCCGATAAGGAGCGGGAAAACGGGAAAAAAGAGCTCTTTCGCGGGCGGATTTTGGGCCCCCGATTTCCGATTTTTCCGTCCCGAAAAATTTTTTCGGGAAATTTGAAAAACAGCCTTTTTCGGCTTGACATTGCGTATTATTTTATCTATAATATTACAGTAACTCGAATGCAGTGGCAAGCAAACAAACGGCGGAACTGCACAGACGATCATCCGATGCTGCTATGGCTCAGCAGGTAGAGCACGTCCTTGGTAAGGACGAGGTCACCGGTTCAAATCCGGTTAGCAGCTCCATTCAAGGAGATACCAAAGTGTTGGTATCTCCGTTTTTTCGCGCTGCCAACCGTGCCGCCGAAATATGGACGCGATTGGCGCAGGCGCAACAATCGCTATTCCGTCGCTGCGCTCCTTACACCTCCGGTTAGCAGCTCCATTCAAGGAGATACCAAAGTGTTGGTATCTCCGTTTTTTCGCGCTGCCAACCGTGCCGCCGAAATATGGACGCGATTGGCGCAGGCGCAACAATC
>DVMZ01000059.1 GCA_018714725.1 Candidatus Scatosoma pullistercoris | reverse complement strand
GCATTTTACGGCTGTGAAAATCTGAAGGAGATCATTTTCGAAACGGCGCTTTCCGACGGCGGTTCGGGCGAATTGGTGATCGAAGACCTCGCCTTCCAGAACTGCAAAGCGCTCGTGACAATCGTTCTGCCCAAACGCGTGGGCGAATTCGAATCGGTCAGCGAAGCTTTCTACGGTTGTTCGCTGCTGGCGAATATCGAAGTGGAAGAGGGCAACGCCTATTATTCCTCCGTGGACGGAATGCTCTGCGACGCAGAGGGCAAGACCATTCTTTACTGCCCGATCAACCGCGGCGGGGATTACACGATTCCCGCGGGGATTACCGCGATCGGAGACGGTGCGTTTGACGGGCGGAAGATGTTCACGTCCATCGTATTCAATCCGTATGTCGTTTCCATCGGCGCGGGTGCGTTTGAAAGCTGTACCAAACTGGAAAAGATCGTGTTCCAGAGCGCGGTGGTGCAGGCGGAAGAAAAGACGATCGGCGACCGGGCTTTCTATGGCTGCTCCGCTCTGAAAGAAGTGGAGTTCCAGGCGAACAGCGGCGTGACGGAGATCGGCAATTATTCGTTCGCTTATTGCAAAATGCTGTCCGGCCTTGTCGTTCCCGAAACGATCGAAAGCATCGGTTCGTATGCGTTCCAGAGCTGTGAAAGCCTGGAGACGGTGAACTTTGCCGGCGGCGGCGGCGACATGGCGTTCGGGGAATATGTATTCAGCGAATGTCTGGCGCTGAACCGGGTGGAGCTGTCCGCGTCCGTGGGCGTGTTTGACGTCATGAGCGTGTTCAGCGGCTGCGACAATCTTTCGAGCGTCGTCGTGGATCCGGGAAATCCCAATTATACCGACAAAGAAGGCGTGCTGTACGATAAAGAAGTCACGCAGCTGGTCTTCTATCCCAAGCAGATTTCTGTGACGCAGGTGACGTTGCCCGAGACGGTGACGACGATCGGCGCGCATGTGTTTGAAAACAATACAATCATTCAGTCGATCACGATCGGCAAGAACGTGACGACGATCGGCGACAATGCGTTTAACGGTTGTACCGGACTTCAGTCCGTGGTGTTCGAAGAAGGCGGAACGGAAACGCTGACGCTGGGCGAATATGCCTTCTCCGGCTGCGCGAACGTCGCGTCCATTGTCCTTCCCGAACGCCTGACCGAACTGAGCGCATATGCGTTCTATCTCAACGGCGGCCTTTCTTCCGTGACGTTCGGCTCGCAGCTGACGAAGATCGGAGCTTACGCGTTGGCCGGGACCGGCCTGCCGGAAATCATCATTCCGGGCAGCGTCCAGACGGTGGAAGCGTATGCGTTCGACAATTGCAGCGCGTTGGTGAAGGCGGAGTTCCCCGCTTCGATGAAGACGATCGGAAGCTCCATTTTCAGCAACTGCAATATGCTCAGCGAAGTGGTGATTCCCGAGGGCGTGGAAGAGATCGGCGATTTCGCGTTTGAATGGTGCGTGGCGCTGTAAGAAATTCAGCTTCCCGTCTCCTTGAAGACCATCGGCAATTTTGCTTTTGCCGGCTGTACGGCGCTGGAAAGCATCGTCATTCCTCAGGGCGTCGAAAGCATCGGCGGCGGCGCGTTCTCCGAATGTACCGCGCTCAGCCGGGTGACGTTTGAAGAAGGGGGAGAAGCGGGACTCCGTCTGGAGACCATTCCCGATGATCTCGCTCTCAACGGACATATGGATTCAGAGGGCGTATTCTATCAGTGCACCGCGCTGACGAGTATTACGCTTCCTGTCCGCATCGCGTATATCGGGCAGTGGTGTTTCTATAACTGCAGCAATCTGACGTCTGTCGTATTTGAAACGGACGAAAGCGGAACGAGCAGGCTGGAAACGATTGACGAATTGGCGTTTGTCAGCGTACACCTGAGCTCTCTGGCATTGCCGGAAGGGCTGAAGACGATCGAAAGGCGCGCTTTTGCCATTACGGGTACGGGTGCCGCGCTGGAAGAATTGGTAATTCCTTCCACCGTGACGACGGTCGGCGAACAGGCTTTCGATATGCAGAAAGCGCTGAAGAGCGTAGTGTTCAGAGAGGGAGCGGAAGAGTTGACGATCGTCGACGAGGCATTCTCCGATTGTACGGCTTTGGAAACGGTCGTGTTGCCGTCCAATCTGGTTTCGTTGGCGGAAGACGCGTTTGTCGGATGTATTTCCGTGACGGCGTACAGTTTCTCCGGAGAGAATACGAACTTCGTGGCGGAAGGCGGCGCGCTGTACAATGCGGAAAAGACGAAGCTTCTGGCGTTCCCGATAGGGCTTACGGGCAGTATCAGGCTTCCGGAAGGGTTGACCGAACTGTCGGCCAACGCGTTGGAAGGCGCCAAAGCGACGGAGATTATTCTTCCTTCGACGCTGGTTTCCATCGGAAACTATGCGCTCAGTGAAACCGCGATCACGTCCATTGTCATTCCCAAGTCCGTCACTACGATGGGCACGAATGTATTCCGCGACTGCGCGGATCTCGCCGAGATCACTTTTGAGGAAGGTTCGCTTCTCAAAGAAATGGGAACTTATACCTTCTACGGCACGGCGATTACGGAAATTACGTTGCCCGGCAATTTGACTTCGGTCGGCAATTATTCCTTCAGAAACTGCAAAAAACTCGTTTCGGTCACTTTGCCCAAGTCGATTGAGACGTTCGGCTCGAATATGTTCTACGGCTGTTCGAAACTGACGACGGTCACGTTTGAAGAGGGCTGGAGCGCAGAGGCGTTCGGCAGCAACAATTTCCGCGATTGTACGGCGCTGAAGAGCATTACCATCCCTGCGGGAACGACGACGATCGGCACTTATGCCTTCCAGGACAGCGGACTGGTTTCCGTTGTGATTCCGAACAGCGTGACGAGCATCGCCAACAATGCGTTCCGCAACTGCGACGCGATGGAGACCGTGACGTTTGAGGCGGGCGGAACGAAAGCCCTGTCGATTGCAAACGGAAATACCAGCACTTCGAGTGCCAATACCACGGCCGGCGCCTTCAAGAGCTGTACGGCTTTGGAAAGCATCGTGTTGCCCGCGAGACTCAGCCTGCTCGGTTCGTACGCGTTTGCCGACTGTACCAATCTTGCAAGCGTCACCTTTGAACAGGGCAGCACGCTGAAAGAGATCGGCAACCTGGCGTTCTGGAAATGTGCGATTTCGGAATTCGTAGTTCCCGATACCGTGACCAAACTGGGATCGGCGACGGTGACGAACACGACGATGGCGCCGTTCAAAGATTGTAAGAACCTCAGGAGCGTGACGCTTCCCGACAACTGGGAAATCATGCGCAATCGGTTCAACGGCTGCGAAGCGCTGGAAGAAGTGCTCGTGACCGACAACAATACCAGATATATTTCCGTGGACGGCGTCATACTCAGTCTGGACGGAACGGAACTGGTGTATTTCCCTGCCGGCAAAGCGGTCGGTGAGACTTACACGATTCCCGCAACGGTGAAGACGATCGGAGATTACGCGTTCTTCCATACCAGAGTGACGAGCACGAAAAATTACATCGCGGACTATGCGAAGTTCACCGAAGTAGTGCTTCCGGCCGAACTGACCGAAATCGGAACGTATGCTTTTGAATACTGCGAAGATCTGGTTAAGGTCACCTTTGCGGGGAACGGAAAGCTGACGACGATCGGAAATTATGCGTTTGCCTATTCGGGACTGGAATCGGTGTTGATTCCTTCCACGGTGACGACGATCGGTACGAACGCCTTCTATACCTGTAAATCGCTTGAAACCGTTAATTTTGAAACGAACAGCAATTTGACGTCGATCGGAAATTCCGCATTCCGCAGCATTCCCGTGACGTCCATAACCTTCCCTGACAGCGTGACGTCTGTCGGAACGTATGTACTGGCAGGATGCACCGCCCTTACGGAATTCACCGTTCCCGCGGGTCTGACGTCTGTCGGCAATTATATGTTCCAGGGATGCACGGCGCTCAGATCGGTGACGCTTCCCGATACCGTGACTGCGATCGGCAACTACGCGTTCCAGAATTGCTCTGCGATGACGGAATTCGTCATTCCCGCCGAAGTGACGTCCGTCGGAACGTATGTGTTCTCCGGTTGTTCCAACCTCGTTTCCGTGACGCTGGAATCGGGTTCGCGCCTGAAGACGTTCGGCAACTATGCCTTCCAGAACTGTAAAGCGCTGGAGCAGGTTGAACTTCCGATGACGTTGGAAGAAATCCCCGATTATATGTTTACGGGCTGCACGTCTCTGACGACGGTGGAAATTCCCAATACCGTTTCGGATATCGGCAGAAATGCCTTCTACGGCTGCACGGCTCTGCAGGATATCACGATTCCGGGCAATGTAATCAGCATCGGGCAGTCGGCGTTTGAAGGCTGCGAAAATCTGAGTTCGGTCGAGCTCATCCGCGGTATTACCAGCATCGGCGCGGCGGCGTTCCGCGACTGCGCGCAGCTGACGGATATCCGGATCGTGAGTACGATCACCGAGATCGGGGATAACGCTTTCTCCGGTTGTACGCAGATCAATTATACGGTAGAGCCGGAAAGCTCTTCGTATCTGACGGACGCGCAGGGCGTGTTGTATGACAGTAAAATGCAGACGCTCCTTGCGGTGCCGGCAGTAATGACGGGCGAATACGTCGTTCCCGATACCGTTACGGTCATCACGCCGGGCGTCTTCCAGAACTCTCTGGTGAGCAAAGTGACGCTTCCCGAGGCGATCACGGAAATCGGTGAAGAGATGTTTGCGAATACTCCCAACCTGACGGAAGTGGAAATGCTCGGCAACATTACCTACATCGGGAAATCGGCGTTTGCGGGCAGTGCCATTCAGAAAATTACGATCGGGAAGTATGTGACCAAGATCGACGAATCCGCCTTTGACGGATGCACCAATCTTCAGGAAGTCACGTTTGAAAAGGGCGGCAATTCCGGATTGCAAATCATAAAATATGCGTTCCGCGGTTGTACGTCTCTGCAATCGATCGAACTGCCCCGCCGCGTGAGAAACGTGGAAACTTATAACTCTTACGGAAATATATCGTCTGTAACGGCGGGCGTCGGCGAGTCCTGTTTCGAAGGCTGCACTTCGCTTTCGTCGGTCACGTTTGAACAGACGGGCGCATGGTTGCTGAAAGAAGCGCTCAGTCTCGGAAAATCCGCATTTAAGAACTGTACGTCGCTTCAGTCGATTTCTATTCCCGACTATGTTTATACGAGGGCAATAGGTTCTTCCTATGGTACGACCTATTATTACGGACTCAGCGACTATTGTTTCAGCGGCTGTACCGCGCTTAATTCCGTGGTGTTTGAAGGATACGACCAGTCGACCAGCTACTACATCGGCGCGTATGTCTTTGAAAACTGCACGGCTCTCAGATCGATCGAGATTCCTTCCACGCTTTATATGGTGAGCAATACGAAGGGTCTGTTCAGCGGCTGTACGGCTTTGGAAGAAGCCGTCTTCTCCGGAAACGGATGGTCGTATAGCACCGATCAGCTGATTTTCAAAGGCTGCAGCGCGTTGAAGAAAGTGACCATTACGGGCGGCATCAGCGGCGCGATCGGCATGAATGCGTTTGTCGATTGTCCCGAGCTGGAAACCGTTCAGGTTACGGGCGAAATCAATTATATCGGCAAGAGTGCGTTCAAGGGTTGCACCAAACTGCAATCGTTCGTTGTTCCCGAAACGTGTCTGACGATTTACGACAATGCGTTTGAGGGATGCACCGGTCTGACCGGACTCACGCTGGGCGCTTCTCTGAAGACGATTAATGCGGAGGCGTTCAAGGATTGCACCGGTTTGCAGACCGTTACGATTTCCAGATATGTCGCTACGATCGGCGAGGGAGTGTTTGACGGTTGCACGGCGCTGACCGCAATCGAAGTGGCGGAGGAGAACCTCACCTATAAATCGGCGGACGGCAATCTGTACAGTGCGGACGGCACGCAGCTTATCCGCTATGCGGCGGGTAAGACGGCGGAATCGTTCGCGGTTCCCGAGGGCGTCACGACGATCTGCGCAGGCGCGTTCAAGGATTGCACGGCTCTGAAGAGCGTGACGATTTCCGAAGGCGTTACGACCGTCGAAGCGGGTGCGTTTGAAGGCTGGACGGCGGAACAGCACATCGCGGTTTCGTTTGCGACGGCAGAAGAGACCCCGGAAGGCTGGGCAGACGGCTGGGCGGCGGACGCAACGGTCGATTACACCGTCTCCGAAGAAGCGGCAGGGGAAGAAACCCCGGCCAATGAGTAAAAATCGGCCGATAAATGCCGCATGAAGGACCTGAAGTAACTGCGGGATTTGAGCGGTATCGGCGGAATTGACTACAATTTTGCTCAATCAAGTCATCGGCGGAAAAGCCGATGACTTGTAGGCCATTTTTAAGGATGGCTTTTCTGGTTTTGTTAAAATCAGAGTTAAAAAAATTTTTATGTAAGGAGGGTTTTATGGACAGTAAACAGATCTTTCAGAAGTATTATCGTCGGCTTTCCGGAGAAGGCGTTCTTCGTGCGTTTGTCTGGGGCCTGATGGCCGGAATGCTTACTTTTGCCGTGGCGACGTTTATTTTCTGGCTCGCAGGCTATGATCCGGGGATTCTGATCGCACTCGGAATCGGCGTCGTCGTAACGGCAATCTGTACTGTTGTTCTTTATAATGTGGCCTTCCGGCCTACGACGGAACAGATTGCACGCAGGCTTGATGAAGAACTCGGGCTGGAAGAACGCATGGTCACCATGCTGGAACTCAGCAAAGATGAATCGTATATTGCCATGCGGCAGCGGGAAGACGCGCAAAAACGTCTGCGTTCCGCGCCGGAAACCAAGTTTTCCCGCCGGGTGTCCCGGCTCAGCGTTGGGCTGGCTGGCGGCTTTTCCGGACTTGCGGTCGTCATTGCCGGGGTATTTATACTCAGCATATTGGATTTTCTGCCCCGCGGGCTTGAAATTCTGAATCCGGAAGAAATCATATACGTCAATATCCATTATCTGGAAAATGACGGCGGGGTCATCCAGGGCAACACCGAGCAGCGCGTACAGAAAGGAGAAGACGGAGAAGCGGTTTTGGCGGTTGCCTCCGACGGTTATATTTTTTTGGGCTGGTCGGACGGCGTTCAGACCGTAGCCCGGCAGGACAAAAACGTAACAGAGGAATTGTTCGTGTTTCCTCTGTTTGAGGAAATGGAGTTCGGGGACGGGGATTCCGAAGGCGAGGGATCCGAACCCGGGGATCAGGAAGCCCCTTCGGACGCGCCGCATTCCGAAACCGGAACGCCGGACGACAGTCCCGGGGAGCCTTCCCCTCCTTCACCGGGTGCCGGCGGCAGTGAATCCGAAAGCGGCAATATTGTCGACGGAGAAACCAACTACTCGGATATTTACGATTATTATTATCAATTGGCGCTTCAGATGCTTGCTTCGGGGGAAGAGCTGCCCGAGGAACTGAGGGCGTTTCTTGAATCTTATTACGGAAGTCTTTTGTAACTGACCGATCGAGATCGGCATCGGCGCCCGGGAAAAACCGGGCGCCGATGCCGGAAAAACCGATCGTGCGAAATAAATTAACAAAAACAGAGAAAAGGAAGAATAACATGGTAACAGAGGAGAGCATTCAGAAGTTCAGCAAACAGTGCGCCAATATTTTTGAACAGGTAGGGCGCGACGTAATCGGACAGAAAGAAGTGGTGGAAGGGACGATCATCGCGATGATCGCCGGCGGCAACGTGTTGCTGGAAGGCGTGCCGGGGGTCGGGAAAACCCGTCTGGTGCGTTCGCTGGGAAGGGTTTTCAATCTGCCCTTTTCGAGAATCCAGTTCACGCCGGACCTGATGCCTGCGGACGTGACGGGCACGAACATCATCGTAAAGACGGAAGACGGGACTTCGAAGTTTCAGTTCCAGCCCGGTCCGATTTTCAGCAACATCATCCTGGCGGATGAAATCAACCGCGCGACGCCGAAGACGCAGAGCGCGCTGCTGGAAGCGATGCAGGAGCACACCGTGACGGTGATGGGGGTATCGAGGGAACTGAACGAGCCGTTCTTCGTATTGGCGACGCAGAACCCGATCGAACAGGACGGAACGTATCCTCTTCCGGAAGCGCAGATGGACCGCTTTATGTTCAAACTCATCGTACCGAATCCGGGGCTGGAAGAACTGATGCAGATCGTGGACATGACGCAGAAGACGATGGCGGAAGTGGCGGAAGCGGCATGCAGCGGGGAAGAATTGCTGGAAATGCGGGCGACGGCGAATCAGATACCGGTCGCGGAAGATGTTCTGAGATATGCGATGACGCTGTGTTCGGCGACGCATCCGGACAGCGAGTGCGCGACGGAGGCGGCGAAGAAATATGTGCGTCTCGGCGCCAGTCCGCGTGCGGGGCAGGCGCTCATTTCCGCCGCGAAGGTACGGGCATTGATGCACGGCCGGTTCAATGTCGCTTACAGCGACCTGAACGCGCTGGCTTATCCGGTACTGCGTCACCGCATGAAGATGAATTTCGAAGCGATTGCGGCGCGCGTCTCTCCCGATGCGGTAATCACGATGATCATCAAAGAGCTGGGCGGAAAGCCCGCCGGAAACGCGGCGGAGGGCAAAGCGCCTGTCGCGAAAAAAGAAGCGGCGGAAACTGCGGCCGGACAAGTTGCAATGGCGGATGCAGAGACTCCCGTACAGTCCGATAAGCAGAAGAGCAAGCGTAAATTCTTCGGGAGAAAGGAATGAAGGTCTCTTATCTGAACGACGCATTTTTCAGTCGGCTGGAGACGCTGGCATTAAATCTGAAAGCGAATTTATCCGGATTTTTCGGAGGAAAGCATCTGGTGCGCACGCATGGCCAGACGGTGGAATTTTCGGACTACCGGGAATACATGATGGGAGACGATATCCGCCGGATCGACTGGAATCTGTACAGTCGGTTTGAGAAATACTTTTTGAAACTGTTTACGGACGAGAGGCAGATGCATGTGCGGATCTTCCTGGATTGTTCGGCGTCGATGAGCAGGGCGAGCGAGCAGAAAGGCGCCTATGCGATCGCGACGGCGGCGGCGATCGGGTTTCTGGCGGTGCACAACATGGACAAAGTGTCGTATCAGCTGATCCGAGGAAACAAAGCGGAGAATCCGTTCGGGACGATCGTCGGAAAGAATGCGTTTTTCCGGGCGATCGGAGAACTGGAGAACGTGGAGTTTGACGGGGAATGCTCGATCTCGGAAGCGGTGACGGGAAGCGCGGACAGAGGTTCGAACGACGGCCTGACGGTGATCATCACGGACTTTTTCACGGATAACGACTGGAAGAAGGCGGTGGATTACCTGTGCTACAAAAAAAGACAGGTATTGCTGATCCAGGTATTGTCGCCGGAGGAGAAGGACCCGTCGTACAGCGGGCGGGTGAATCTGATAGACGCGGAATCGGGATCGCTGGAAGACGGAAGGAATATGCGGATGCGGATCACGAAGAGCCGGCTGCTGGCATATCAGGAAGCGATGAGAGACATGACGGAAGGCATCAGAGAGTTCAGCGTATCGAGAGGAGTGGAGTTTATATCCGTAAGTTGCGATCAGCCCATCGAGAAAATGCTGTTTGGTGAATTGCTTAAGGTAGGTATCATGGGATGATGGAATTATTGAGACCGTTGGGGTTGTTGGGGTTGCTGGGAATCGCGATACTCATTCTCATCTATATCCTCAAACCCAATTATCAGCAAAAAATCATTTCCAGCACTTATGTCTGGAAACTGAGTCTGAAATACAGAAGAAAGCAGGTTCCCATCAACCGTCTGCTGAGCATTCTGTTGTTGATTTTGCAGATCCTGGTGATTGCGGCGTGTGCCATGGTATTGGCACAGCCGTTTATTCCGTCTTCGGCAGACCGGAAGAACGAAGGCGAGAAGATTGCCGTCATCGACGCTTCCGCAGATATGTTGGCGGCCCGGAACGGGCTGACCAGGTTTGAGCGTGCCGTAGAAGAAGTGCGTGCGCTGGCTGTGGAGACCATTGACCGGAACGCGAGCTGCATAACGGTTATACTCGCCGATGACAATCCGTCGGTGATTGTTTATCGCGCGGATTCTTCCCGCCGGGAAGAGGCGCTCGGCGAGATAGACGGATTGCTCGGCGATGAGTCGGGCGCCGATTTGCGCTGTTCGTATTCCCAGGCGGACGTGGAAAGCGCCATGGATTTCGCCGAGGAGGTGCTGGAACAGAACCCGGAGGCGGAAGTACTCTATTATACCGCTACCAGGTATGTGGATAACGGAAAAGTTACGGTGGTGGATGTTTCCCAGCAGGGAGAATGGAACGCCGCGATTCTCGACGCCGAAGTGGAGCTGGAAGAAAACTATTACACGTTTGCGGTGGAAGTGGGCAGTTACGGCCGCTCCGTCGACGTCGACGTATACTGTGAAATCTACGGGATTAACAATACGGCCGAAACGCTCACGCTGGTGTATCCGAACGTGCATTGCGAGATGGGAGAACGGATGGAAGTGGCGATCCGGACAGGCAGGAACATTGCGCCCGTAAATTGCGAAAAGCCGGTGTTTTCCTATGACCGGGTCCGCCTTTATATCGACGCGGGGCAGCCGGACAGCTTTGTGCATGACGACAGCATTACCCTTTACGGCGGGATGCCGGATACGATAAAAATTCAGTATGCGAGCACGGAAATCAATCCCTTTTTCAGCAATGCGTTGCTGGCCATGAGGGATTCGCGCCGGTTGCGCTGGAATATTCAGATAGACGAAGTGCGCGTAAGCGGAAATACGCAAGGCAAAGTATCCGGGTATGATTTTTATATTTTTGAAAACCAGATGCCCGAGATTATGCCGACGGACGGCGTCGTGCTGCTCGTGAATCCGCAGGCTGCGCCCTCATCGGGCGGATTTATTCTCGGAGACCCTGTGCCGGGAGAATTTACGCTGACGGGGGAGGAGAATCATCCGGTTACGCAAGGCGTAAAGATTGAAGAAGTGCAGGTGACCCGATACATGCAGCTGACGGCATACGACGGATACGAGCCGTTGATGTATGTGCAGGACGATCCCGTATTGCTGGTGAAAAATACGGGGGCGGAAAAAGTGGGCCTGCTTGCATTCAGTCTGAAATATTCCACATTTTCCATTCAGACGTTCCCGAGATTTTTATACAATCTGTTCGATTATTTTCTGCCTTCTACGGTGACGGACGAGGCAGACGGGGTAGAGTTCCTGTTTGAAGTGGGAGATTCGGTAAAACTCAATTCGCGGGGGATGGCCATGCAGTTTGCCGGCCCTTCCGTGGGGGAAGAAGAGGAGTATCCGGAGTCGTTGCCTCTTTTGTTTGAGGTGAAGGAGCCGGGCAGTTACAGCGTGCAGATAACGCTGATGTCCGGCAGGACTTCGACGAGCTATTTTTATGTGAAGATTTCTTCGGACGAAAGCGATATTTTCCGGACGGAAGACGAATTGTACAATCCGGAATTTCCAGAAATTCCGCCCAAAGACGATAAAGACCTGCTGTATTATCTTGCCATAGCTTTGGCCGGATTGCTGTTTTTGGAATGGCTTTTGCAGGTCCGGGAAAATTACTGAGAAGAGGAGGACAAAATGACCGATCTTGAACTTGGTTTTTCTCAGTCTCCTTATTGGCTGTGGCTGCTGATCCCGGCGATCGGGATTCCCTTATTGATTTATTTCTGTTCGGCGAAAAAATATCGCCGGACCCGGAACCGGATTATTTCTCTGGTTTTGCATACGCTGATCATGGCGCTGGCGGTTTTTCTGCTGGCGGGAATGACGTTTTTCTATCAGGTCCCCAATCGCGATAACGAGATTCTTCTTTTGGTGGACGTATCGGACAGCACGGCGGTCACTTCAGAGCGGAAGGATGAATTTATCCGGTCCGCCATCGAGCGCAAAAGCCCGGCGATGAAAATGGGAATTATCGCGTTCGGCTGCAATCAGGTGTATGCGGCGCCTCTTTCCTACGACGGAGAAGGGCTGTACGAGGCGTATCTGGAAGGGAAGCAGGACGTGGACGCCAGCGCGACCAACTATGAATCGGCCCTGCTCTACGCAAGCCGGATTTTCGAACATCCTTCTTCGGCGAAGATCGTGCTGATCAGCGACGGAGAGGAAACGGACGGCAGCGCCCGGAGCATCATCAAATCCGTCGCGTCGCAGGGCATTAAAGTGGATACTGTGTTCATGTCCGAAATGCGCACGGATGCGGAAGTGCGCATTGTGGGGATGTCTTATCCCGAGGAAACGCCCGTAATCGATAAGGAATTTTCTCTGACGCTGGAATTGGAAAGCAATTATGCGGGCAATGTGGAACTGACCATCTGCGATAACGGAACGGAAACGACGTCCAAGACGCTTTCCCTGCTGACAGGTCGTCAGACCGTTACCATTCCCTATACTTTTTCAGAACGTGGGCTGCACTGCCTGGAAGCCGTCATTACGACGGAAGAAAGCCGGGATGTGCTCAATCAGAACAATCTTTGTTACAGTTACTGTTACATCGATGAATTCGACAATATTCTCGTGATCGAGCGGGAACGCGAAGAATCGGAGGATTTCGTCAGGATTTTACAGCAGGCGGAATACGAAACGGACGTCGTTACCGTGCTGGACAGTGAAAAAATGCCCGATTCGGTCAAAGAACTGCGCCAATACGACGAAGTCGTCCTGTTCAACATCGCCAATGCGGATATGCCGCTGGGTTTTGACGAGTTATTGCATTCTTATACTTACGATTACGGCGGCAACGTACTGACGGTAGGCGGGAAGACGGAGTCCGGCGAGGCCAACGTCTATAACCGGGAGGATATGTACGGTACGCTGTATCAGGAAATGCTGCCCGTGGAAGCGATCGAATACACGCCGCCCATTGCGGTGGTGTTTATCATCGACCGTTCGGGAAGTATGTCGGGAAACAAGCTGGAGCTTGCGAAAGACGGAGCGATTCAGAGTCTGCAGGCGCTGACCACTCGCGATTGGGTGGGGGTCATGACGCTGGAAACCGAGTACAATGACGAACTGGCGCTTACGCCGGTGCCGCAGCTGTCGGAAATCGAAGCCGCTATCGACTCGATCGAGCCGGGCGGAAGCACCAATTATACTTCGGCAATCGAGCACGCCGGCGCGGCGCTGTCTATTCTCGACAAAGTGCAGAAGCGGCATATTATCATTATCAGCGACGGGCAGCCCGGCGATTCTCTTTGGGAGAACGAAATCGATCAGACGGGCGGATATGGCGGAGCGATCAGGGATAATTACGAAAAACACGGCATCACCTGTTCCATTGTTTCCATTTCGGAAGGCTGGACGGCGGATGTCGAAACCGCGGTGACGTACGGGCACGGAAAGTTTTATCATGAAGAAAACATGTCCAATCTTTCTAAGACGCTGACGGAGGATTTGCGCGAAACCAGCGTCCAGGAATCCAACGAGGAAAACTTTGTGCCCAGAATCCACGATCTTACTTCCGTCGTCAACGGAATCAACCAGCAAGAGATCCCCGCGTTGGGCGGATATTACGGCACCCGGATTAAAGACGGGGCCGTTCAGCCGCTCGTTACGCCGTACGGCGACGTACCCATTTACGCGCAATGGAGTTACGGAAAGGGGAAAGTGGGCAGCTTTCTGTCCGATCTGAGCGGCGCATGGGCGCAAGACTTTATTGTCAGCGAAACGGGACAGAAAATTTTGCTGAATATGATCGAAGCGCTGTACCCGACGGAAAATATTCATCCTCAGGATGTCAGCATGACGCTGAACGAACAAAATTACGAAACGGGCGTCAATATTTTCGGGATCGGAGAAGAAGAGTCGGCGCGGATATCGGTGGAATTTCTCGGAAGAGCCGAGGATCCGGGCTCGGAGGATCCAGGCGCCGCGGGCGTTGTTTCGGCCGAGTCGGACGACGCGCAGAACGAAGTGCAGATTGTACAGCCGACGCAAACGGATTTTTACAGCAGCGCTTCGTTCACCGTCCGTATGCCCGGATTGTATAAAATCACTTTGGAAAAACTGGATGCGGAGGGGAATGTAATAGCCTCCTGCGTCGATTATAAGGCGTTTTCCTGTTCTGCGGAATACGATTATTTTCCGGACGATCAGGCGGAGGACGGACTGGGAACTCTTGCGATCGACGGAGGCGGAACGGCGATTCAGACGGCCGGAGAAATTTTCGACTCGCTTGTCCGCAGTTACCGGCGGAGCTTTGATCCCCGCGTGTTGTTCTCGTCGCTGATTATCGTAATGTTCCTTCTGGATGTTGCGGTGCGGAAATTCAAGTTCAAGTGGCTGCATGAAATCGTACGCGATCGCCGGCTGAAAAAATCGCTGGCTCAAGGAAAAGGTGCGCAGCAAGAATTCATTCAAACCTCGGGAGGGAAATAATGCGCAAGAAGAAAGCCGGAATTTTATTGCTGATGACAGTATTCTTCTGTCTGCTGACGTTTGCCTCCTGCGGAGCGCGGCTGTATGCGCCCGGAGGGTTGTATATTAATTCCGATACGTTGTTGCTGACCTGGAACAGCGTGAATCAGGCGGACGAATATGCGCTGGAAATCAACGGCAAAGAATATTCAAGCCGCGAAAACTCCTATGACCTGAGCGAATTGGAACCGGGCGATTACCGGATTCGCATCCGGGCAATCGATCTGGATAAAATTTACGGAGAATCCGACTGGTCCCGGACGGTGAGTTTCGTCAGGGAAGAGGAATCGGGGCTCAAATATACGCTCATCAATCAGAATACCGAATATCAACTCACGGGGGTCGGATATGCGTCCGGCGATGTGGTGATGGAGGATTATTTCAGGGGAAAACCCGTCACGTCCATAGCGGAACGGGCCCTGACCGGGAATCTCAGGATCACTTCGTTCACGGTCGGCAATCTTGTCGAAGAGATCGGAGAATACGCTTTTTACAACTGCGTGGCGCTGACCAGGCTCGTTATGCCCGATTCCGTGACGTATATCGGGAAAAACGCTTTTCAGAGCTGTTCGGCCCTCAGCGAGCTGCGGCTGTCGGAGTCGCTCGCCGAAATCCCGGAAAACGCCTTTTGTTTTTGTCGCTCGCTTACGGAAGTGGAAATTCCCGACAGCGTCACTTCCATCGGAAGCAATGCTTTTTCTTATTGCAATCAGCTTGAAACGGTAAACTTCGGGAAAAATCTCCGTTTGATCGCAAGTCAGGCGTTTTATTCCTGTCCGGCGCTGGAATCCCTGACTTTCCCCGATTCGTTGGTTTCGCTGGGCACCAAAGCTTTTTCGGGTTGTTCCGCGCTCAGGAGCATAACCTTCGGCGGTTCGTTGGAAAGGATTGAAGATGAGGCGTTTTTTGAGTGTTCGGCGCTCGAGACGATTCGCTTTGCTTCCTCTTTGCGCGAGATTGCTTACTGCGCGTTTGCTTACTGTACGTCCCTTCAGACCCTCTCTTTCCCCGATTCGGTGGAAACTGTCGGCAGCGGAGCGTTTCTGGGCTGCGAATCGCTGAATTCCGTTTCTCTGGGAAACGGGCTGACATCCGTCGGGACCCAGGCTTTTTATATGACGCAGCTTTGGAACGAAGTGCCGGAAGGGGAATTGTTTGTGATCGGCAACTGGCTGCTCGATTATAAAGAGCCTGAACTGGACGAGCCGATCAATATCGTCATTCCCGATTACGTCGAGGGCATTGCCGCACAGGCGTTTTATAAATGCAAAGTGCTGTTGCAGCTCGCTCTGCCCGACAGCGTGAAATATATCGGCGTCGGCGCGTTTTACGGTTGTGAGAATCTGATGGGGTTTGCGCTTGGCGCCGGGGTGGAAGTCATCGGCGATAGCGCTTTCGCAAGTTGTACCGTATTGTCTAATTTCGGGGTTCCGCAAGGCTCTTCTCTGCGGGAAATAGGATCGTATGCTTTCAGAGACTGCAAAAGCCTGACTTCCTTTTCTGTGCCCGATACGGTGGTTTCCATCGGGACTTATGCCTTTTACAATTCCGGGCTCAAGGCCTCCTACTCTTTGATTTATGCGGGAGACTGGCTGGTGGGCGTCAAAGGTCAGCCCTCTTCGGTCACCGTCCGGGAAGGCACGGTCGGGATTTCCGACTATGCGTTCTTTAATCTGACAACGCTTCAGTCGGTCGTGTTGCCGGACAGCCTGAAAATGATCGGATATGCGGCTTTTTGCGCTTCTTCCATAGAATCTTTGGTGATCCCCGAAGGGGTGGAGGAGATTTCAGAGTATGCCTTTTACGGTTGCGCCAATCTCCGCTCGGTGACGTTGCCGGATTCGTTGATTTCTGTCGGACGGTCGGCTTTTTACGGGTGTAAACAGCTGACATCCGTCAATTTTCCCGAGGGATTGCAAGAGATAGGCCCCTATGGGTTTTACGGCTGCGCGGCGCTTCAGGAACTGGCGCTTCCCGACAGTTTACAGTCAGTCAGCGAATACGCTTTTTCCGGGTGTACCGGCCTGAACCGCGTGGCGTTGGGCGCCGGCGTCCGGTCCGTCGGACAGCGCGCTTTTTACGGCTGTGAAAAATTGAGCGAGATTGTCTTTTCGGAAGGATTGGAAAGCATCGGCGACCGTGCTTTTTACAAGTGCAACGGGCTGACTTCTGTCGTTCTTCCGGATTCTTTGCGCACGATCGGGAATTATGCGTTTTTCTCTTGCGCGAGTTTGTCCGAGGTCGATCTCGGCAGCGGTTTGCAATCGATAGGCACCCATGTATTTGCCGACTGCTATCTTCTGGCGAAGGTACATCTGTCTGAGGGACTGACGTCGATCGGTACGCAGGCTTTTCGCAGATGTTATACCCTGAAGTCGCTGCTGCTGCCCGCTTCTGTGCAGCAGATCGGGAAACATGCCTTTTACGGCTGTTCTCAGCTCACCGTTTATTCCTGCGCGTCCTCCGCGTCGGAAGGCTGGGAGACTTACTGGAACTCTTCCTATCGTCCCGTACTGTTCTCCTGTACGGTCTCGCAGGACGGAGAATATATTCTTTCTTATACGTCGGGAACAATCGCCAATGCCAGTTCGTTGCTTGCGATGAACGGGCCCGAACGGGAAGGTTATGTCTTTTCCGGATGGACGACGGTTTCCGGAGGCAGCGAGGCGGAATATACGATGCAAGACCTGCTTTCCGTTCCCGAAGGTACCGTTCTGTATGCGGTCTGGACGGAAGGAACGGAACCGGAACCGGAGCCGGCAGAATAAAATTATTTTGCAAGGGTTAAAGACGCCGCCCGCCGGATTTTCCGGCGGGCGGCGTTGCGATATTTTTTGTCGACATTGAAGTAAAATCCCGGGGCAGGGGAGTGATGACGGAAAAATTTCTGCGTACAGAAACGCTGATTTTTTCTTTTTGGCAGACATGTACTTGGAAAAACGACGCCGCCCGGTTTCTTGCCGCGCGGCCTGTTTATGATTGAATCATTTTAAATTCTTCCGAGAAGAAAATCCACGGAAGCATAGATAGGTTAGGAAATAATGATTTCATCTATTGCGATCCGCCATATTTGATAACCACAGGGAGCTACAATGACGGCAACCGTGGGTTTAAAGATTGGAAAGAGCAGGAAGAAAACGACTTGCTTGAATGGCTCGACAAAGCAAACGCGCAGGGCGCTAAATTCGCATTGTCAAATATGTTCAGCTATTTAGGTAAGAACAATGAGATACTCATTGAATGGGCGAAGAAATATAACGTTCATTATATTGACAGTGATTATTCTAATTGCAATTATCAGTTAAAAGATAAGACCAATTCTAACTCTGTTGAAGTGCTACTGCGCCATAACGGGGCAAGAATGGAAGATATTCAACGGTGGTTAGGGCATAGCACGATAGGCACGACAGAAAAGATCTATGCTCACTTTGAGGAAGAAGAACATTTAGTATCGGCAGAAAGGATTGCCAAAGCGTTGCAGCCTGACACCGATGATTCAGGAGAGAAGTTGCTATCCGCTCCGAAAAGAAAATCCGATTTTGAAATGTAAAAAATCAAACCTGCTCTACCTCACGGTAAAGCAGGTCTGATTTGTGGTGCCGCTGACCGGACTCGGACCGGTACGGTTTTTACACCGAGGGATTTTCATGCTACTCTATGTTACCATAGCCGTCAAGTTCGACGTTGTAGTCCGGACTTTATCTTTGCCATGACCAAACGGTTTTAGGCACGCGCCGTAAAGTCTCTACACGTTCCCGAAACGGGCTTCGCTCGG
>DVMZ01000005.1 GCA_018714725.1 Candidatus Scatosoma pullistercoris | reverse complement strand
GGCATACCGTGTATGCGATCACGCATTTTTCTCATAATTCCGACCCCCTTTCGGAAACGCTTGCGCGGGCGGAACGGGAATACGGGATGATTGCCGCTTTCGACGGGATGACGCTGGAAATCTGACAGTAGAGAAAAGGCCGGGCAAAAGCGCCGGCAAAACCGAAAAAAAAGAAGAAACGGAAATAAAAAGAAGAAACGGCAACAAAAGGGAAAAACGGATTCGGCGAAAAGATCCGGGCCCGCGAGGCGGACGCGTCATGCGTCCGCCTCGCGGGCTCTTTTCTTCGCTTCAAAATGCGTATCAAAGCGAGGGGAAAAACGGACGGAAAAACAAAAAGACAGGGGGAAAAGCTTTTTCGGGCATAAAGAGAAGGCGGGTGGAGCAAACTGAAGTGGGAGGGAATATGCAGAAAAAATTCAGATTGCTCAGAGCGGAGGAAATCGAGGTGAAGGTCAAACAGGCGACGGAAAAGGGTGCGGTGGCGCTGGTTTATAAGACGTCGAGGGTGGATATGGACATTCTTGACGAAACGGTGGGGCCGGAAAACTGGGCGGACGATTATCGCGAAATTCACGGCAATCTCTATTGCGGAATCGGTATCCGCGGCGGGGCGGGAGCGCCGTTTGTCTGGAAATGGGATTGCGGCATAGAGAGCCGGGAGGATGCCGGCAACGAAAAGAAAGGCGAAGCTTCGGACGCTTTCAAACGCGCCGGCGTCAAATGGGGAATCGGTCGGGAACTCTACACCGCGCCGTTTATCTTTTTGCCGGTTCCCACACAGAAAGACGGGGGCAGATATCGCCTGAGCGATCCGTTTTTGCGCTATGACGTCACGGAAGTGGAGTATGACGACGCCCGCCGTATCCGCAAACTGGTCATCGCGGACGAAAAGGGGAAGGCGGTGTTTTCCTATCCACGGCATGACTCGGCAGGCTATGGCGGAAACGTACAGGGCCGGAAGAGCGGAAAGAGCGTAAAAGCGCCGAAGCCGGAAAAGAAACCGGAAACGGCGGAAGCGGGGGACGAAGCGCGGGAAGAGGGCTGTTCCGATTGCAATCTCTGTCCCGAGGACTGGGAAAAAATCGGCTATACGCGGGAACAACTGGAAGAAACGGTTTTTGCGCGTACGGGCAAGCATATCTCCGAACTGGATGAAAAGGAATGCGGCCGGCTGCGGGATTGGATTGACAAGGTGTATGAAAAGCGGTTGCAGACCCCGTTTCCCGATTCCTGATTCCGGATGGCGGTGAAGGGAAAAGAGAATTGTAAAACGGCAGCGGCGCGGGGCAGGAAAGATTTTTCCTGCCCCGCGCGTTTTACGGCGTTTCGCTCTTTTCCTGTTGTTTTTCCGGATCTGCCGTTCTTACGGCCCGGGCTTTGTCGATTTTTCGCTTCCGGTTTTTTTGCCGTTCTTTTTTTCCTGCCGTTTTGTGTCTTTCGGATTATTTTTCTTCCGCTCGGGTGCCATGTTTTTGGAAATCGAAAAATGTAACGGGATTTTATGACAAATTACATAAAGGTTCCTGAAATCGTTGACAAATGCTTAAGAAATTGATATGATAGGTATACCGAGAGTAGAAAAAGGCAAAAAACGGACTCTACTGACAGTAGAATTGCCTGTTTTTCTCTACCCGGATAAAAAAACGGGTGGAGAGAGGGGAAAGAGAACGATCGGGAGCGGGCGCGAAAATCCGGAAACATGACGGCGGGAAAAGAAAGAGGAAAAGGGATTCGGAAGAGGGCGCAATCAAACAGACACGGCCGCGGAGCGGTCGGTCCGGGCGAAAAATGCGGGCGGAAATTCGCCGTCGTGCGGGCCCGTTTTCGCGGAGTCTTTGTGGAAAATAATAAAGAGTCGCGAAGTGCGGGCCGGAAAAATTGCTATGAAAAGATCGGGGAGACAAAAAGAGCTTCCGGACGGAAAAAGGCCCGAAAACGGACAAAAGCGGGGTAAAAACAGATAAAAACGGCAAAATCCGGGCGAATCGGAGAAGGAAAAGAAAACCGGAAAAGATTAGGGGCGTTGAAGCGGGAAGGAGGAAATTTGTCCGGAAACAAGCGTTTTTCGGAGAGGGGCGGGAAACGTCGGTCGGAAAATCCTGGCGGCGGATTTTCGGGAAAGGGCGGCGAAAGCGCTTCCGTTCGGAAACAATCCGGAACGGGCGGAAAGGCATATTGTCAGAGAGGCGGAAAGCCCTTGCGTGCGATCCGTCTGCCGCCGGAGGCCGGGCGAAAGACAGGTAGAATCAAGGTGAAAGGCGGTAGAATGCCCGTTTTTCCGAGTAGAGAGACAAAGGCGCGGAGTAGGTTGAATTTTTCGCGGAAAGGCGGTAAAATAAATGACAGTGAACGGAAACAGGCCTGTCCGGACTGCCGGGGAAGAAAGGCATGACCATATGCCGGAGGGCGGCTGTGCGGAGCCGGAAAGGACTGAATTAAGGAGTAATCAAAAAATGAAAGAATCCATTCTCATGACTTCGGGACTTCCCGAAGAGGAAATGTTGCTTTTGAAGAGAAGGGGCTGGGGAGAGGCCGATACGGCGATTTTCACTCCCGCCCGCACCCGAACGGGGGCTTCCGTTGCCGGAAAAGCGGGGGCGGCGACAAAAGAGCGCAACAAAGGGGTGATTCCCATCTTTTTTGCCACGGACGACAACTATCTGCCCTTCCTCGCCGTCACGCTGGAATCCCTTCGGGAAAATTCCTCGAAAGAATATCTCTATAAAATTTATGTATTGCATTCGGGCGTCAATCCCGAGTATGAGGAGAAAATACTCCGCTATTCGGAAGAGGGCTTTGAAGTGTCTTTCGTGGATGTCACCGAGCGGCTGGAAACCATTTCTTCGCTGTTGCATATGCGCGATTATTATACCTGCACCACCTATTTCCGGATTTTCATCGCCGGGATGTTCCCGCAGTACGACAAAGCGCTGTATCTGGATTGCGATCTGGTCGTTCTCGGGGATATCAGCGCGCTGTACGGGTATGACCTCGGTGACAATCTCATCGGCGGCGCTCCTTGCGAAGGTGTGAACAGTTTCGAGGTCTATAAGCAGTACGTCCGGGAAGTGGACGGGCTCAATCCCGATATGTTCTTCAACGCCGGCGTGATTTTGATGAATCTCAAGAGCTTCCGCGAAGAGGGATTCTACGAAAAATTCGCCGACCTGCTCCGCAAATATAAATTTACGGTCATTCAGGACGAAGATTATCTGAATGTACTCTGTCAGGACCGGGTGCTTCAATTGCCCCGGGCGTGGAATAAATTTCCCGTGTCCAAAGATAAGCTCGACCGCGAGGATCTCAGGATCGTGCATTACGGCATGACCTGGAAACCCTGGCATTATGCGGACATTCCCTATCAGGAGTATTTTTGGGAATATGCGGAAAAGACGGAATTTTATCCGGTGATCCGCGGCATTTTCGAGAATTTCTCCATGGAGAATATGCGGAGGGATATGTCCTGCGAATCCTCTCTCCAGGCGCTTGCGCGGAGCGAGACGGAACGGCCGGACAGATATTTCAAGGTATACGGAAAGCGCTACGGAAAAATCGATTCCGCCGAATAAAAACCAGGAAAAGTACAAAAAAGCGGGTTTTGTCACCTGAAAGGAAAGCACCATGGATTTGTCGAAAGTCTCTCCCGGTCGTCGGGAGGTGTTGGAAAGAATCGCGCAGTACGAGCGGGAACGCCGGTTTGACGAGGATGTGGAGAACGATCCGCCCGCGCCCGTTCTGTTGCCGGACAAAGTGGATTATCTCACGAAGAAGCCGATCAATAAATTCCTGCGTCGGATTGCCAACCGGGCAGGAGACCGGTTTTTCGGAAAACTGGTGAAAAAGGGAATCATCGAAACGGAAGCCGTCGAGGGCAGGGAGTATCTCTCCGCCCTCGGCGGCGGCGCCGTTATTACCTGCAATCATTTTTCCGCCTATGATAATTACATATTGTTCAATGCGATTCGCGGTTCTTTGCGCAAACAGCGGCTGTATAAGGTGATCCGGGAGGGGAATTTCACCAATTTCCCGGGATTGTACGGATTTTTGTTCCGCCATTGCGACACCTTGCCGCTTTCTTCGCATCCGCGCACGATGATCAATTTCCTGTCCGCCGTCGATACCCTTCTGAAACGCGGGGAGACGGTGCTCGTCTATCCCGAACAGGGGATGTGGTGGAACTATCGCAAACCCCGGCCCCTGAAACCGGGCGCTTTCCGCATGGCGGTGCGTGCCGGAGTGCCCGTGTTGCCGACGCTGATCACGATGCGGGACGCGGAGGACCTCGATGAAAACGGCTACCCCCGTCAGATTTATTCTCTGCACATCCTGCCTCCGATTTATCCCGATCCCTCTCTGAGCGAAAAGGCCGCGGCCGAAAAGATGAAAGAGGAGAATTACCGGCTCTGGAAAGAAAAATACGAGGAAGTTTACGGCATTGCGCTCGATTACGGTCCCGGCGTGGAAACCAAGCCCGCGGATGCCGCAAAAGCCGGGAAAGTTTCCGGGACCGACGCGGCGGAGACGGAAAAAGCGGGGAGCGGCGAAACGCCTGCCGGAAAAGAGCCGGAGCCGGTTTCCGGAAATCCGATCGGGGGCGGAACGGAGGAACGAGAGGCATGACACTGTACCTGTCCGTAATTTTTGTCTGCGTGGCGCTTCTGACGGCGGGCAATCTGCTGTTGCCCTCCCCGATGGCGTCCTTGGGACTTTGGCCGGTGTTGGGGCTGAGCGTATTGGCGGCGGTCGCCGCCATTGCCGTGGACGGGCTGTTCGCCTTCCTTATCCGGCGCCTGCCTGCAAAGTGGTTTGCGCACGATAAAAAAATCTTTTGCGCTTCCGCGCGGGAAAAGAAGTTCTACGAAAAGCTGAAAATCCGGAAATGGAAGGACAAGATTCCCGAACTCGGCCAGTTCACGGACTTTCATAAAAATCACATCGCGGACCCGAAAAACAACGCATATCTCGAACGGTACATGCTGGAAGCGGCTTATGGCGAAGTGATCCATTTTGTCGGTTTGTTTGTGGGCTTTCTGGTCATCTTTTTCTTTCCTCTCCGCTATTGGTATTGCCTCGGCCTTCCGGTGGCGATCGCCAATATCCTGCTCAATCTCCCTTCCGTGTTCATTCTCCGCTATAATTTTTATAAGCTGAAAATTCTGTACGCGGCCAACGAACGAAAGGCGCTTCGGGCGGCAAAAAAAGAGGAAGAGCAGGGCAGGGAAGCGGCGAGCGCCGTATCCGAAAAGACGGAAACGGGGGCAAATGCCGTATCCGGACAGGCGGAAGCCGGACAGACGGCGGAAGAAACGGGGGTGCCCGAATCGGCCGGCGCGGAAATTGCGCCCCGGGAAGCGTTTCCGGACTACGGGAGCGAGGACAGGCAAAATCCGGAACCGGAAGTTGTTCCGAAGGAGGAGAGACGTTGAAAATAAAGTATCTGGGCACGGCGGCATACGAGGGAATCCCCGGATTGTTCTGCCGTTGCGAAACCTGCGAAAAGAGCCGCCGGGCGGGCGGCCGCAATCTCCGTTCCCGCTCTCAGGCGCTGGTCAACGACGATCTGCTTCTGGACTTTCCGCCGGATACCCTCTGGCATTTTCAGCGGTTTGGTTTTGATTGGTCAAAAATTGATTGCTGCCTCATTACGCACAGCCATTCCGATCATTTCTATCCGGAGGATATGGAAATGGCCGCCGACGGCTATTGCCACGGCTATGAACGCACTTTGCATTATTATGCCGCGGAGGACGCTTATCGCCGGATCGATGCGCTTGTGCGGCGGTCCTCAATGAAAAGGGCGGCGGACGCGACGAAAGTGTCTCCTTTTGATGAGTTTACGGCGGGGAGATACGGTGTGCTGGCGCTTCCGGCCAGTCATGCGCCCGATTCTTCGCCGCTCGTCTATCGAATTTCCGCGGACGGAAAAAGTCTTTTTTACGGCCATGATACGGGCGTTCTGTCCGAAAAGAGCTTTGAAAGGCTGGCGGCGGCGGGCAGGCTGGATCTGATTTCCCTCGACTGCACCGGCGGGCTGGTAAGCGGTATGCGAAAGGGGCATATGTGCCTCGATACCTGTCTGGAAGTGCTTGAAAGCATGGAAAAAGCGGGCATAGTCGACGGCCGTACGGTGAAAGTGATCAATCATTTTTCGCACAACGGCGGCGCTACTTATGAGGAACTGGTTGCGGCCGCCCGGCCTTACGGCATCATCGTTTCCTATGACGGCCTGGAAATTGAATTCTGAGCACGCGAATGGGCGGGAAAAGGGCAAACAGAGACGAAAAAAAGTGAAAACTGCGTGAAAACATGTCTTTTAACTTGACAAACGCAGAAAATATGATATAATGAATGCGTTCGGGAAAACGGACAGGGACGAAAAGGCAGTCCCGGGACACGGATTCTGCCGCGAAAACATTCCTTAAAAACAGCCGCTGATTCGGTTGACCGAAGAAAAAAACTTCGGAGCATATCGATCGGGCGGTTTTTTTGTGCGGAAGGCAGTATTTTTCTTCCGGCGGCTTTTATGGCGGGAAGAGCGCGGCGGGCGAGCCCGGAGCGGCAAATCAAAAAAACCGGAAAACCGGCGTAAAAGCGAAAACAGCCGTCGATAAAACCGGACGGACCGAAAAACAAGGACTGAAAAACAATGAGGCAGAAATAAAAAAGCCAAACCGAAAACACGGGAGGAACAGGACATGAAAACGGATGTGGTGATTGTAGGGGCAGGCCCTGCGGGGATTTTTACGGCGATTGAAATGCTCCGCAACGGAAGCAAAAAGAAGATCATCATTGTGGAAAAGGGGAAATCGGTGGAAAACCGGCATTGCCCCAAGGTAAAAACGCAGAAATGTATGAATTGCAAGCCCTATTGCCATATCACGACGGGGTTTTCGGGCGCGGGTGCGTTTTCGGACGGGAAACTCTCTTTAAGCTGTGAAGTGGGCGGCGATCTTCCCCAGCTGATCGGGGAGACTCTGGCGCAGGAGACGATCGATTACACTGACAAGATTTATCTCGAATTCGGCGCGGACGAGCATATTGAGGGGCTGGACGGCGGCGATGCGGTCAAGGAAATCCGCAAGCGCGCCATTCAGGCGGGGCTGAAACTGGTGGATTGCCCCATCCGCCACATGGGCACGGAAAAGGCGCAGAGCATCTATCTTTCGATCGAAAAATATCTCCTCGAAAAGGGCGTGGAGATTCTGTTCGACTACGAATGCAACACGCTGATCATCGAGGACGGCGCCTGCAAAGGCGTGTCCGTGACCAAGGCGGACGGAAGCAAGAGCTTTGACATCTTTGCGGCGGATACGGTTGTGGCGACCGGGCGCAGAGGGGCGGACTGGCTGGAAAAACTTTGCGAAAAGTACGGCGTCGAGCATGTGCCCAGCACCGTGGACATCGGCGTGCGCGTCGAGGTCCGCAACGAAGTGATGGAGACGGTGAACAAGGTGCTGTACGAATCCAAACTCATCGGCTATCCCAAGCCCTTCAAGAACAAAGTGCGCACTTTCTGCCAGAACCCCGGCGGATTCGTGTCTCAGGAAAACTACGACAACAATCTCGCCGTCGTCAACGGACACAGCTATAAGGATTTCAAATCGGACAACACAAACGTCTCCATTCTGTGTTCGCATAACTTTTCCTATCCCTTCAATCAGCCGATTGCCTATGCGCAGAAGATCGGCGAGCTGACCAATATGCTGGGC
>DVMZ01000058.1 GCA_018714725.1 Candidatus Scatosoma pullistercoris | reverse complement strand
ATGCCGTCGTATTCACGCCCCACACGCTGAGGATCGCAAAAATCAGCGCGATGACGGCGAGATACTTTATGAAACTGCAAATGAGATCGACCAGCGCCTTCGCGCGCGTCACCCGGCGCACTGCCTGCCGGAGAAACAGCCGGAGCACATAGGACAGCGCCAGAAGAAAGATGACGTAGCTGAAAGAACGCAGCCATATGTTCGCATCATCGCTCTTGTCAAAAATATTAATGCCGACATAAAAAGGATCGCCCGATTTAAAAATCCATTTTCCCGCAATCAGCAGGACAAAATAGGCAAGCGCGATCACAAAAGACAGAATTTTCAGAATCGTCCCCGCAACGTTTCTTTCGGCAGACTTGTTGGTTTGTTTCATAAAGCTCTCCTTCCCTGATAAACTTAAAACAAAGGTCGCCGCAAAGCCTGTCCGCTGAAAGCCTCTCTCTTCAGACCGGCTTTCCGGCGCCTTATTTCATCTGGTGCTGCCCCCCTGTCCGACGATCACCGTCGTTACAAAGAAGACGTATTCCATATCCCCGGAAACGAGGATAAGCCGGATTTCATAAGTCCCCGCGGCCGGCGTTTCCAGATCCCAGGTCTGCGTCGGACTCACCGCAAAATCCTCCGTTACGATCCGCCCGTCCGCAAATAAGTCGGATTCGATGATATACAGAAGCGTTCCCCCCGTGCCGTCGGCAAATAAATTGCCGCCTGTATGCGCGACAGTCAAAACCATGCCCCCGCCCGATTCGTCTTCGGTCGCCGTTGCCTCAAAGGCCGGATATTCCAGAGGCGCCCCGTCGTCCGCCACCCGGATCAACCGCGTTTCTTCCAGCCGAAGCGTCGTTTCGTCCTGATAGGAATACAGCCGCAGCTCGTAAATTTCACCGCTGCGCGCGTACTGCGTGAACAGACGGCACTCCCCGTACGCCATCGTACTGTCCCCGTAAAAACTGACGGGCAAGGTCAGACCGTTCGCCGAAACGCACTCTATGTATACTCCGTCGAGACTGACGGAACCCGGAGAGGAATACTGAATGCTTTCCACAGTTTCCGCCGAATCCTCCGTGCGCCGGAACACCGTTACCGGTTCGCCGTTCTCTTCCTCTTCCGATTGAATCAGCGCTTCCGGGATGAGGAACAGGCTCTCCGTCCGGCATTCGTACTCATAGAGCGGCACAAAGTCCTCCCCGAGCACGCGCACGGTATAGCCCGTAAAGGAATCGCAGTTCTCAAACACCGTAAGCCGCAGATCCCCCGTCGAAGACGAGCCGTCGGGCGATTCTTCCTGAAAGACGATTTCCTGTTCTTCCACAGGGATTTCGCCTTTCAAAAGCTGTATTTTCAGCGATTGTCCTTCGGAGAGATTGATCTCGTGATAGATGGAAATCTCGTTCTCCATCGTCTCCACGCTTGCGAACACAACGCTGAATTCGGGCGTCGTAAAAGTGTCCCGCAGCAGCAATTCCCCTGTTTCCGTGTCATATATATCCAGCTGATACCCGGTATTTGCCTGCAACGCGCCGAGCGTGAGCGTTTCTTCTTCCTCGCCGAGCTTTTGCGGTTGCAGAACGTTATCGAGATACACCGCCACATTCCGTCCGGCCAGCTGGGCGCCGTCAAACCGGAACATCGCCTCGTTGGCATTGAGATAGACCGTCTCGTAAAAGAGCGCGTTCCCCGTCGTCATCATCTCCCGGAACAGCAATTCGCCGTTGATGCCGTTGACGATCCGCACCTCGTATTCCGTATTCGCCAAAAGATTTTCCGCCCGGATCAGAGGGGCGCCCGCGCCGAAATCCGTTTCCAGCAATTCGCCGCTGAGATAGACCAGGTATTCGTCCGCCGTCAGATCCGCCTCTTCAAATTGCAGAAACAATCCGTTCTCCGCCGCCCCCTGCTCCACGGGAAACAATTTCTGTTCGTAAGGGGCCGTGCGATACGTCTGCGAAAAATAAGATTTTCCCTCGCCGTCCTTTACCGTCAGAAGATATTCCGTGTCGGGCACGAGAAAATCGAAATACGCCCGGCAAACCGTCTCGTCGGCGTCCAGTTCCAGCAGGTACTGTTTTCCCTCGTTCTGCAGACAGGCGGTCAGGGGCACTCTCGCCGTATTCTCGATGAGAAAATTTACGCAAACGCTGTAAGAAGTCACGTCCGAAAAAACCGCCGTGACATTCAGCGCCGCCATAACGGTGATCGCAACGGCAATTACTGTCGCGCCGGCCACCGCGCCCGTAGCCGAAAGAATCCCGCCGGTCATGATTTCCCTGCGCCTGCGGGCAACCTTTGCCGCACTCTTCGCGGCAGACCGCTTTGCGGACGGTTCCTCTCCGCCGGCGTCATTCTCCCGGTATTCGGCCGATCGGAAAATCTCGGAAGAGCCGAAAGTCTCTTCCGAACGATTGTATTCCCGGGAACGGTATGTCTCGTCGTATCTCTGATTTTCCTCCGCCCTGAACGTCTCCTGCATTCCCCGTCTCCTTTTCCGTTTTTCACACTGCAACCCCTCTCGATTAAGGGCTGAACAGGCTTGCCGCGTTTACCGGAATTTTGCAACTTTGTCTTTTCTTTCCGGATTTTTTCTCCGCATTCCGATTCTCCGGTTTTAAGTAAACAGTCATTCCAGTTAAAGTATAAATGATCACCCCCCAAAAGTCAATAGGATTAATAAAATCTATGCACTTTGCATGTATGATTACAATAGATATGAGACAAAGATGATAAAAAAAGAATAACAAGCCAAGAAGTTTGTGATATAGTTTAATCACCACAAAAAAACCAAACAAACGAGGCTGTTATCCACCTGAATAAAGAGCTTCCGGGTCTTGTCTTTCTGCCGGGAACGGATTCCCGCAATCAATTGCTGATAATACGGGAACAGAAATTCCCGCATCATATCGTGAGAAATGAGGCTGGACACGTTATAACAAATATCCTCGGCGATAAACAATTCATCGACGTCGAAATATTTCTGATGCTCCGCAATCACCGAATCCGCAAGCGCCAGCCAGGTCTGCATACAGTCGTGAATGAGTTCGGGCATATCGTAAAAAGCATACAGCAACTTCTCCGGTCCCATCAAAGGACGGAGATACATATAGCCGCCGACCGACTGCTCTCCGATTTTTGTCAGAGCTGCCGTCACGTTCAAGGACCCAAAAACCTTTTTCAGGCCGGGCGCCTTCAAGACGCCCGGCCTGAAAATATGAGAGAGCCGGATTTTGAAGGAAACCTGAAAAAGGTGCTGAAAAAGCAAAAGCCAGATCGTCTCACACTGTTTGAATTCATCATTTCGGAAGAAGCGGAAAAAATATTGTCCGGCTAGGACCTGGCCTTTTCCGCCGCGCTTGCCGCATCCGACGTATAGGCGTCCGCCCCGATTTCATCCGCAAACGCCTGCGTGACGGGTGCGCCTCCGATCATCACCTTCACACGATCGCGCAGCCCTGCCGCTTTCAGCGCTTCTATAATATCCAGTTGATAGAGCATCGTCGTTGTCAGAAGCGAAAAAAGGCAGACAATATCCGCATGATATTCTTTCACCGCCTGCACCACTTTGTCCGCATCGCAATCCACGCCCAGATCGATCACGCGGATCCCCGTGTCCTCAATCATCATTTTAACGAGATTTTTGCCGATGTCGTGCAGGTCTCCTTTCACCGTACAGATCCCCGCCGTGCCGACGGGCCCGACGCCCGATTCCGCCAGCGCGGGTTTCAGCACCGCCAACGCCGCATTCATGGCACGCGCCGCAATCAGCACTTCCGGCACAAAAATTTCATTGTTCTTGAATTTCTCGCCGACAATTCCCATCCCCACGATCAATCCCTGCGTGAGAATCTCTTTCGGCGCAGTTCCCGCCGCCAGCTCGTCAGACACCAACGCCGCAAGATCTTTTGCTTTTCCGCGCTGCAACAATGCGGACATTTCCTCAAATTTATCCATTATACCGCCTCCAGCTTTCTTGCTATTCCGTCTCTATTATACACCTTTCTTCCCGCCCTGAAAATGGGTTTACTTGTTACAAACAGGTAAAATCTTGCTTTCCCCTCCGCAGACGATCAAAAAAGCTATCGATATCGATGTTTGGAAAACAGAGCAAAAATTCCGGACAGCGGATACCAGAGCAAAGCCACCGTCACCGCGGCACAGACCGACTGCGTGGCCATCACCGGCAAAGACGCATAAAAATAAGCGCGCGTACCGCGGGCGGACAATCCGAGAATGAGCGGCGAAATCAGATCGTCCAGCAACGAGAAACATGCCGTCACGGCCGCTGCCGCCACCGTCAGAATAAAAATCCGCGCAAGCAGCGGGAGTTTTCCCGGCATCCTGCCCAGCAATCCGAAAATAACCGCAAAAAGATTATAATAAAGAATGTACACGACCACCACGTTGAGCACAAACCCGAACCACATACACCGCAGAAGAGAAAACACGGTGCCTGCAATCATTCCCCGCCGTACGCCGTACGCCACGCAAAACGACAAAAAAAGCACCGTCACGATCTCTACGCCCGCCACCGCCGCAAAGACAATCTGCCCCGCAATCATCGAAGCGACTATAATGCCGATAAAGGCGATGTCTTTCGCCGTTGTAAACAACCTCGGGGACATTTTCTCCCTTACGCCCAGGATTCTTCGGTCAGACAGATGATCGCCCCGTTTTTGAGCGACATCGAGGAAATCCCCACCGCCGAGCTCTCCACCGTCTCGTTGCCGAACCGAATGCTGTTCGGCCCGGCCATGTCTTTCTCTACGTTCGTATAAATCGCGATGAACAGCTGCGCCGAGTCATCCGCTTCAATGAGATATTCCTCTTTTCCGTCTCTGATGATCCCCGCCGCTTCCAAAAAAGCCCCGTAGGCGCTGTCCTGGCTGCGGAAGCAGATCTTTCCGCCCTCTTTCAGCTTTTCCAGCAAATCGAATGCGGTGGAATCTTCATCAAATACCGAATAATCCACCTGGAAATACGCGTCCACGGCTTCCGTGGCGGCGTCGTCGATGATCAGCGTCACTTTATCCGCATAGCTTTCGGGCAATCCGTCCGAGACAGAGCCCGTCTTGACTTCGGCACACCCCGTGAACGCAGACATGCCCACAGCCATTGCCGCCGCGGCAACAAAACACACCACTTTTTTTCCTGCTTTCATATGCACAACTCCTCAAAAAAAATCCGCGCTCCGACAAAGAGCGCGTTCCGACGAAATCACGGCGCATACAGGCGCCGACCGGACAATCTTCTTCCCTTACCCGAAAAAGACGTCCTCACATTCCGAAAACGGCAGGTTACCCGGCTGATTTCTGCCCGTTCAATTCTCTCAAAAAGAAAAACGGCCAAATAAATACGGTAATGGCTGTTGCGACGGATTCTCACCGCGCTTCCCCTGCTCTCTGCGCCAGATGCGGCGCAACTCGCTCCGCTATGTAGTTGCACTTTTATTATAGCTTAAAATTCTGTCCGTGTACAGCGTTTGCCTTGTCCAAAAGAGGTAAAATATTGCTCCTTTTCCGTCCGATATGTTTTTTACTTGAATTCTTCAATCCCGTCCGCACAAAAAATCGCCCCGAACCGTGAGGAACGGAGCGAAACAAGCACTGAAAACTAACACGCATAAAACGGCACACAGCCCGAAAAACGGGACGGCGCCCTCCTGCGGGCGCCCTACCCTTTTAAACGATTGAAACTATATTACGGCCTGCCCGTATATTTGGTCTGATAGCCGTCGTTGGTTCCGGGGCGAAGGTTATTGGGATAAAAAGTATCCGTTTTGATGTCGTTGACGATTTTCTGCAATTTTGCAACCACCTCATAGGGGTTGTCGATGTCCCAAAGCACCTGCGCTTTGCCGATCCCCGATATGTATACGTCCCCGACATGCATGATCCGATCGGTCAGCCCCACTTTCAGGTTCACGTTGCTCACATCCGCATAATAGAGATTGACGATATCGATTCCGATCAGGCCGCTCCGGATGATAATCCGCGTATTCGTGAACGCGTATTCGATATTTTTATGCCTCGCCCCCGCCGTAATCACATTGGACAGCCAGATCCAGACGGGAATCAGATGAAACGCGAAAAACACGATGATCACGACGACAAAAACGCCCATCTGACTGAACGCTTCCGTCCTGATCATCATACCGATCATAAACCCGTCCACCAGCAGCCAGAGCAGCGCAAACGGAAGCATGCGGAACACCTGCGAAAGGATATACGCCTTCCGGTTGGGTTTGCCGCGCCATAACAGTTGTTCTCCCTCGGAAAGCAGTTCTTCGATCGTATAGGCTTTTCCGGAAGGATTCCCGAAATTTTTTTCATTGAATTTAGCCATATAGATTCTCCGTTTCAGTCGATTTTCTTCTTCTATCTTAACAGAAAAAAACGGAAATGTCAATAGCCTTAAACAATTTATCCCCCTGTTTCCTGTTTTTCGTTCTCTCCCTCTGCGTTTTCCGGTTTCCGTTCTCCGTCGCACCGTTATACCCGCATTCCCTCCGGCCCCCGCAGTTTCTACCCGTTTCCAGAAAAATCCTTTTTTTGCGTATAAAAGGCAACAGGTCGGGGAATACTTGCTATTGAACAGGAAAAGCTTACCTTTACATATAATGCACTAAGGGAGTTTTTTCTACCAGAGAGGTGTTTTATATGAACGTTAAACGCGGAGAACTTTACTACGCCGATTTATCGCCGGTGGTCGGCAGCGAACAAGGCGGAATCCGTCCCGTACTCGTCGTGCAGAACGACGTGGGCAACAAATACTCCCCCACCGTCATCGCGGCCGCGGTCACCAGCAAAATCAACAAAGCAAAGCTCCCCACTCACATCGAGCTTCCGTCCGCCTACGGACTGGCAAAGGACAGCGTCATTCTCCTGGAACAGATCAGGACCATCGATAAACGCAGGCTGAAAGAACGGATCGGCGAACTTCCGCGGTCGACGATGAACCGGGTAGACAAGGCAATTCTCATCAGCCTCGGCTTCACCCAGTCCCCCTGACACGATCACACGATGTTTTTCATCATCTTCCCCCATATATCCGAAAAACGGCGCGAAGCGTTCAGCTCGCGCCGTTTTTCAAAAGTCCTTTCCTCCCGTCCGAAAAGCTTCCGCCTGAAAATTTATCCCCACACGCAAGCGTTCCGAAAAAATCCCGGGCGGGAACAAATGGCCGGCCGTAAACCCGTCTCGCCCCGGACGGAAATTTTGCACGCAAACACAAAAAAAGACAGAAACAGACAAATTTCCCCGGCGGGTTTTTGGTATATTGGAAGCTGAAAGAAAACGCGGAGGCGCTCCATGAACGAACGGCAAAAATTCAGTTTTTCCACAGTCCTTTTGTACATATTTCTGTTTGCGGCAATGTTTTTCCTCTACTATGTCGGAAACAACGGGGAACCTTTTTCCCTCGCCCTGTTCTACGCGATGCTGATCGCCGGGTTGCATCCCGTCGTCTCTTCCCTGCTGTACCTGTTTTCCGGATTGTCCGGGCTTTCCTTGGCTTTTTTGCCCGTTTATGCGGGACAGGCGGCATTGCTCGGAATTGTCTTTTTCGTCTGCAGAAAGCTCGGGAAAAAAACGACTGTTCCCTCTCTCGGCACCCTGGCGCTCTGCCTGGTACTGTTCGCGGCATTCTCGCCCTTTACCCCTTATTCTATCCCCCTCGATCTGCCCTTCACGTTGGGAGCCATCAGCCAGAAAATCATTCTGGCCGGCCTCATCTTCCTTTTATCCGCCATCTTTTCCGTGGCGCTGAAAGCGTTGCTGTACAAACTTCTCAAATGCCGGCTCAAAGCGGAAGAGCTGGTCTTTTCCGTGCTTTTCTTCGTATTGATCGGCATAGGCGTCTGTCGTGCCATCAACGTCATCGCATACATGGGTATCGCGTTTTTTGTCCTTCTGGTTTTTTCCTGCGCGACAAAAGACGCCACGGCGCTGGTGTGCGCCTTTGCGCTCAGCCTGCCGCCCGCGATTGTGGGCGGGATTTCTCCCGAACGATTTTTCCTCTACGGAATCGCCGTGGTGCTGTTTATAAAATCCGGCCGATTGCCCGCCGTCCTGGCACTCTTCGCCGTTTTCTTCGTCTACGGGTACTTCGACGGCATCTATTCTTTACAGACTTCGTTGCTGGTACAGTCCTTGCTGTCCGTTCTCATTCCCGGCCTGCTCTTCCTGCTGATACCGCCTCCCCTCGTCCGGAAAATGGAAAACAAGCTGATCTTTTATCGGGAAAAACATCTTTCCCGGATCGCGATCAACCGCAACCGTGCCGCTATCGGAGAGCAACTGTTCGAGATCTCGGGCGTCTTCCGGGAAATCCAGACCACCTTTTCCGCCCTCGGCACCAACGAAGCGGAAGAAGGAGCCAAAGAATACATACGCGGATGCGTGATCGAAAGCGTCTGCAAATCCTGCGTCAATTACCGCACCTGCATGGGACACGGCCTGGAAAACGAGCTGAACAAGCTGATCGACGTCGGATGCGCCAAAGGGAAAACCAGCCTCATCGACATCCCGTCCAGACTGGCGGAAACCTGCGTCAATCAGAGCGGCGTCCTCTACGCCGTCAACCGCCAGATCGGGGATTACCGGAAATACATGGTGGAGACGGAAAACGCGGCTTCGGGACGGCAGTTGCTGGCCAACCAGGCCCAGGGCGTCAGCGAAATTCTGAAAAACATCGCGCTCGAACAAAGCGAACCGCTCACGATCTATTCGGAAAGGGAGAGGCAACTGGACGTGGCTTTTCTGAAAGCGGGAATCGTCTGTTCGGAAGTGCTGATCGCGGGAGACGAAGAAAATCTGACCCTGTCTCTGATCACGTTCGGAAAATCGGACGTCAAAAAAATCGCCGCGATCGCTTCGCATATCCTGGGCACGAGACTGATCATCTCCGAACGGCTGACTTTGAGCAAGGATAAATTCTGCTGTATCCTGCACAAGCGCCCCTATTATGACGCGGCGTTCGGCGTGGCGTCCCTCACCAAGACGGGCGAAACCGCCAGCGGAGATACGCATTCGGTTATCAAAATCGACGAGCGCCGGTTTATGATCGCGCTTTCCGACGGCATGGGCAGCGGGGAATACGCGCGGCGCATTTCCGAAAGCACCATTTCCCTGCTGGAGAGTTTCTACCGCGCCAAAATGCCCTCTTCCCTCGTTTTATCCACCATCAACAAATTGCTCACGTTCAGCCGGGAGGAAACTTTCGCCTGCGTGGACATCGCGGTCATCGATCTGGACAACGGCGCCGCCGACGTCGTGAAAATCGGGTCTCCGCTCGGATTTATCCTTTCGGGAAATACGCTGAAAATTCTGGAAAGCGCTTCGCTGCCCCTCGGCATTCTCGAATCGCTTCATCCCGACGCTTCGTCCTATTCCTTGCAGGAAAATGACGTCCTGCTCTTTCTGAGCGACGGAATCACCTCCGCGTTCGGCTCTTCCGCCGATCTGTACGAGACTCTGAAAAAAATCCCCGCTTCCAATCCCCAACAGCTTGCCGACGCCCTGTTGCAACAAGCGCTGTCCCTGTATGGCGGCACGGCAAAAGACGATATGACCGTCCTGGCGGTGCGCCTGTTCAAAAGCCTCGAAAACTGACCTTTTGCAATCCCCGCGCCCCGGGAAAACGTAAAGATACGTCCTTTTCAGAAAAAAGTGTTCCTTTCCGACCGCTTTTCCGCTTGGATGTAAATCTTAAAAAATTAGTTCCGATAAATACATTTTTCCGAAATCCCCGAAAAAAGAAAGCGTCCCCCTTGACGGGGAACGTTTTCTTTATGCTTCGGATATAATCTGTCAATTCTCTGTATTTTCGTTATTCTGCTTGGCGCGGAACACTTTGCGGAGCTGGAACACGCCGCCGCATTCCGGACAGCGATATGCAAACGCACCGTCTTTCACCGTCAGTCTGCTCATACAGTCGGGACAGGTCACCGTCCACTTCTTGGGAGGAAGAGGTTTCATCAGATCCTCTTCGGAAAGCTCGGTGGCCTCCGGATAATAGCGGGGCTTGACGGGTGCGGAAGGATGCGAATACGCATAAGTCTCCATCATCGGCTGTCTGGGCGCCGCCTGTACGGGCATGAGCGCCGTCGATTCGGAAGCAACAGGCGCCGGCGCAACGGAAACCGCCTTCTCTTCTTTTTCAGGCGTTGCAGACGCTGTCACGGCATTCGATTCTTCCACCGGCTGTTTCTTGGCTTTCTTCATCCATTTTTCTGCCAAAGCCTGTTCCACAGCGGCTCTTTCCGCCGCCGCCTTGTGCTCTTTTCTGGAAAGCGCCGCTTCCTGACGAAGTGCTTTCTTATCGGCCGCAAGGTTGGCTTTCCGCTCTTTGACATCCGGCTTCTTTTCCGTCTGAGTTTCTGTATTGACTTCTGTGACAGACTCCTCATTGACGGGTTCCTGCACATACTGATAGGGATTGAACGGCCTGCCGTTGTTCCAATAAGCACCATAAGGGCCGTATCCGTAAGGAACCTCATAAGGATTCTGATAGCCGTACATAATCTGACGTCCGTCTGCCGGCGCCTGATGAGGATCCACCTGCGTGCCCGCAATCATAGGCATGATCAGCACGGGCTGACCGTTGGGCTGCATGAATACGCCGGGCTGAGAAATGCACTGCAAAGGAATATGATACATTGCAGGAGCCAATGCTTCGGGCTGGTTTGCATTTTCCGCTTCGACCGCACCTTCCGCCTCTTCAGACTCAGCGGTCGGTTCCTCCGCCACTTTCCCTTTCACATTGGGCAGACGGCACATGCAGAATTCTTCGATCAGAGCCGCCAGCGCGACCACTGCGATAAACAGCGTGCCCATCGTCGGAGCGATAAACGTGCGCTTGGAAGCCGCAAGGAACATCAATCCGACCAAAAGACCGGAAGTGATCAAAAGCAGGAAGGAGAACACGCGGAAATTTTTCATGCCGGGTGCGTCCATGCCGTCGCGCTGATATTCCGTGGGGGCCGTCGCATGTTTGAGGAGCACCACCGTCCACAGGCAGCAAAGAAGCTGCAGGAAAGGAATCGCCCCATAATACACCAGATCCATCTTGGCGCCCTTGAACAGCGTCGAGAACGCATTCGTCTCCAGCCATTTCAGAGCGTTCAGCATCAGATTGGTCTCGGAAATGTAATACATGATGAGGCCGACAAACACAAGCTGGGCAAGGTTGCGGAAGAACGGCGCTATTCTGCCGAGCGTGCGTTTTTCCTCTTCCGTTTCGGTGCCGACCGTGAACTGGCTGACATTGCCGCCCACAAGACCCAGCCAGAAATGGAACACCAGGCCTACGGCAATCGCGATATAATAAAGATTGGTAAATCCCGCTCCGGAAATCAGGTGAATCATGAAGGGGAATACAATGAACACGCAATATGTACCCGAATAAATCTTCCCCATTTCTTCCATCGCCATCGCATTGCGGTTATAACCGTTGACTCTCGACGCTTTGGTCTTGAAAAGCCGTGACAACCGGGACAACGAACGCAACACGTTGATGACTGCCGTGAGAAGCAACAGCGCATAAAGGCCTGCACACCCGGCATTCAGCAATACGGCAACAGCGGAAGTTTTGATGTTCACGAGATCCGGGAAAGCTTTCCAGAAATTCGCGACCCACATATCTCCCACGGACGTACCGTACAAAATGGGCAGAAACGCAGCTGCGGCGATCAGAACGGTGGCAATCAGATAGAAAATACCGACGGCTTCCGCTTTTGCGTGAACACTGGATACCCGCCTTTTCAAAGCGACGGTTTTATTTTCGTTCGTTTTCATATGATCACCTCCGTCAGCGAAGCGGGAAGTTCGATTTTTGTATTATTCAGATTGGAATACTGCAAAGCCACCGTCGTCGTACTGTCTCCGCCGGCTTCTTTCGTGCCGGTCGTCGTCAGCGTATAACGGATCGTCGGGCAGAATCCCACCGTGAACTTGCATACGCCTTCGGCCCCTTCCGGCAAAACCGGCCCGTTGAATTTATATTCGCCGGTCGGCGTTATGTACACTTTATTATCCGCCGATACGGAAGCAAAAACACCTGTCAGATCGAGGAAACTCGGCACGTCAAACGTCGTCCCGGAATATTTCCAGGTCGACACATCCGAGAACATCGAATCGCCCGGCGTTTCCGTATAAGGCGACGGATTGGTCCGGGTGTAAACGGCGCCGGTTTCTTTCACGAGGACATATTCCTCCGATTCCACCATCGCAGCGCGATCGTCGATGGTGCGGGTCGTGTATTTGACATAGGTATACGCGGCGTCGGTATAAATCACGCCTGCCGCAGTCCCCTGCATCACCGTTTCCTTGTCGTTCACTTTGACGGAAAGCATACTGGAATAATTGAAGGACAGCGAATACGAAGAATATCCCCCTTCTGTCGCAGCGTTTCCTTTTGCCAATACCACCGTCTGATCGACGAGCGCTTTGGTCTCGTCAAAGCCGGTATGCTTGAACCAGCCGTCGAATACGGTGCCCGTCGAAGATCCGACCAGCTTTTCCGCTTTTCCGACGGTGTTGCCGTGGAACATCGTCCCATAGACAACGGTTCCGCCCGCAAGTGCGAGAGAAAGGATCAAACCGATCGTCCCGCAGATTCTGCCTTTCTTTTTCATCCGAAGCCTCCTGATGTTTTTTCATTTTCACCGGTTCTATATTTTATAAATATTTATTCCGTCATGAAATATCTAACCGATTGTTATTCCCTTATATTATAACTGCTTTTCATTATATTGTCAATATGATTTTTCAAAATTTTCGGCAGGATTTTGCAATATTTTTTTTATGCCGGTTCTTTTCGCCCTTCCCGCGCGGCAAAAACAAAATCAGAGGATTTCCACCTGACAGCAACGCATCGTTTCAAGCGCCGCGTCGTGCGCTTCCGGCGTGCTTCCCGCACAGCAATCCGCGCGGACGCACACCTCCGCTTCCGGACAAAAAGCCTTGATCAGCAACGCGTTGGAAACAACGCAGATGTCCGTGCATACGCCGATCATTTCAATCCGTCCGAACCCTTCTTCCCGCACAAATTCCGCCAGCAAAGGACTTCCGAAGGCGGGTTTGTCGAAGATCTTGTCCCCGTCTTTGAACAAACCTTCCGCAATCTGCCAGCCTTGGCTGTCTTTTACGCAATGCACGACGGGCAGATATTTCCCTTCCCGCGTCGAGAGGTAATCCTCCCCGTGCGTGTCGCGGGTGAATACGACGCTTCCCCCTTCCGCGCGGAAGTCTTCAATCCTCTTCCGCACCGCAGGCAGAATCGACCGGGCCTCTTTGCTGCCCAGCGAGCCGAAGATAAAATCCTCCTGCATATCCACGACGATCAGAACCTGTTTCATGTTTTCCGTCCTCCTGTTCCGCGCAGTCCGCGCCGTTCCCGCTCCGCCCCGCTTTTCCGCAGGCGCGACGGCAGGGAAAATCCAAACGGATTTTTGTGTAAAAATGCAAAACTCCCCCGGCGAAAAAATACGTTTATTCATCCGCCGCAATCCCCGCAATCATTTCCCGAATTTATCTTTATACATGGAAATGCACTTATTGATGATTTCCACCGCCTCGTCGCGGTGACAAATCTCCTTCACGGTCGTCTGTTTGTGTTCGAGAGATTTGTAAACTTCAAAGAAGTGCATCATTTCATCGAATACATGGGCGGGCAATTCATGAATATCGTAATATCCGTTATAAGTGGGATCGCCGAAGGGAATGGCGATGATCTTCTCGTCGAGCGAGCCGCTGTCCACCATTTTGATGACGCCGATCGGATAACAGCGGACGAGGATCATGGGATAGATGATCTCGTTGCAGAGCACGAGCACATCCAACGGGTCACCGTCCTCGGCAAGCGTCCTGGGGA
>DVMZ01000057.1 GCA_018714725.1 Candidatus Scatosoma pullistercoris | reverse complement strand
TGCGACGGACGGAATCCGGGAATTTTATACGCAGAAGGCGCTGCGCTCCAAAACGGGCCTGAACGACTTCCCGCAGTATAAGGGACTTTATCCGAGCTGCGAAGAGATGCAGAGCGTCCACAGCTTTTTCTATAAAGATGTTTTCAAAGCGTTCGGGATAGAGAACGCGGCCGGGGAGCAAAAAGCGGAAGCGGGCGTGAAGTACGTCTGGCAGAGCAGCCGTGCGGAGAAGTACCGGAAGCCGGTCGGGCAGGAAGAAAAGAGACCGGGCGCGGGGCGCGGAGATCTCACTTATCCAGCCGCGCCGGAGGCGCAAAGGAGAAGGGAGCCGGCAGAGCCGGGAGAACCCGACGAAGAGAGAAGCGTTGACCGGGAAAAAGCCGGGGACGGGCAAGCCGACGGAAATGCGGACGTATAGCCGCGAGCCGTGGCCGCGGGGAGACGGCCGCAGAGCCGGCGGCAGCCCGGCACCGGCGCCGGGCAACGCCATGCGGGGCGGGGACGTGCGATAAAGCCCCGGCGGGCCGTATCTATTCCCCCGCAAGAGGCGGCGCAGCGCGTCCGCCGATGAGGGGGCGGCTCCGGAAGGGATAGGAAAAAGGACAAAAAAATGACGACGAGGGCCATAAAAATCGACGAATTGAAACCGATCGACGAAACGTCGGTGCAGATTCTCCGGGTGATCTCGCTGCACCTGGGGCAGGATCCGTCCGCCTTTGTCGATTATAAGCTGATTGCCAGATCGCTGAACATAGACCGCGACACGGTGCGGAAAGCGGTCAATCGCATGATCCGCAGCAAGATTTTGCAAAAGGAAAACGGAAAGCTGTCCATCCGGAACTCCGTTCTGGTGGAAATGGAAGGAAAGGATTAAGCAGTCCGGAACAGGGCCGATTAGGGAGAAATACAATGGAAGCGGTAAAGGAAAGTGAAAAATACATAAGGATACCCTACGAATTTTTATCCAAGGGATTTACGGCTGCGGGACTTCTGACCCTCGGCAAGATTTTCACGTTTTCTTCCGCGAATGCGAAGGACGGGATTTGCCGTTCGAGCTTCAAGACGTTCGCCAACGATTTCCGCCTTTCCGAACGGCAGATCGCGCGGCAGGTGAAGGAACTGAAAGCGGAGAAAATCGTCGTGCAGGACAAGAGCCGGCGGGCGTGTGCGGCTTATACATATGCGGGCAAGAAGTGCGGAAACGCGTTCATCCGTTCGGATTTATACCTGTATCAGAAAGAATTTGAGATTTGCGGAGAGGGGAAACGCTATCTGACACATTCGGAAATCCTTGTGCTGTCCCTGATCCAGACGCATTGCGGCAACCCGAACGCGGGGAAATATACCGGCTCGATCCGCGGCATGGCGAAGCTTTTAGGACTTTCGTCGTCCACGGTGCAGAGATGCCTTGACGTGCTGAAACGCGCGCATCTGATAACGTGCGAGAGCAAAGCGCCGAACGGCAGCCGATGGAGTACATACCGGATCAATAAGAAACTTTTGAGGACGAAGGAACGGGAGGCCCGTGATTCGGATAAAAAGGGATATGTCGATCCGAAGATCGCGGCGCTGGACGCGAAGTCAGAGCGGGAGCATTACTATGCGGTGGCGCGGGATCGTGCCAATGCGCCGGCGGAACAGATGCAAGCGCGTTTGCGGGCGGACGAGCGGTATCGGGAAGCTGAGCGGCAATATAACAGGCTGACGCCGATGATCGGGAAGTATGACGCATTCGGCCAGGCGGAGGAATCCAGGAAGGCGAAAGTGGAGCAGAAGCGCTGGGCGGCCGTGATGGCGGAGCGCATGGCGGCGCTGAACATCTCCCCGGAGGATTTGCGGCCGCGGTATCGGTGCGTAAAGTGTTCGGATACGGGATTTTTGCCGAACGGGCAAATGTGCGATTGTTATCCCAAAGGAGGCCGACGATGAAGGAAGGCGGCTTCGCGGCGGGTGTGAAGTCTGAGGCGAACTGAATAAAACGAAAAAAGCGTGGAGGGATCCGCGCTTATCGTCGTGGAAAGAAAGTGCCGGGCGCGTGGAATCGCCGGGCGCTTTTTTTCGTGCGTTTTTCGGCGTATTCAAAATGGCAGTTTGGAGGTGACAAAAAGGGAACGGCAGGGTGACAAAATCGGTACAGCCAGCCATGACATTTTTGGGACAGTAATATCTATATAGTATAGTATGGGGCAAAAGAGCGGTTTATAGAAGGAATACGCGGCGGCGCCGGAGAGTGGGCGCCAAAGCCGCGGGAGAGGAAGCGGAAAAGGTTTTTCTTTATGCCGGGCGACAGAGATGGGCGCCGGCGGAAGCCGGGCAGGGAGCGGAATGGGGATTTGAACACAGCGGCGCTTTTTCCCTTCGCCGCCAAAACTCCGGCAGGAAAGCGGAATAGGAAACGATCCCCCGGCCGTTTTGCTACACTGTAAGCTACCGCAAAATTTTCACCGTTTTTTCCGCCGGACTTATTGACAAATTATCATAATTATGCTAAAATGAGTATACTAAAAGAAAGGAGAAGACGAAAATGGCACGGATGATTCGCCCGGTTTCCGATTTGAGGAACAATTTTGCCGATGTATCCAAGACGGTGCACGAAACGCAGAAACCTGTATTTTTGACGAAAAACGGCTTTGGCGATATGGTGGTTTTGAGCATGGAGGCATATGAAAATCTGCAATTTGAAAGCGAAGTATATTTCAAATTGCTGGAAGCGGAGCAGGAGGAGAAAAACGGCGGAAAGAGATATTCTTTGAAGGAAGCGCGCAAAAGGAGCAGAGAAGCCGTCCATGGAAACGTATGAAATCGAAGTCCTGGAAAAGGCGGATGAAGATGTGCGGAGGCTCGGCAGGTATATTGCCGTCGATCTGAAAAATCCGTCGGCGGCGGAACGGATGACGGAGAAGATCTGGGACGAAGTAGAACGTCTTTCGAAAAATCCGTATA
>DVMZ01000056.1 GCA_018714725.1 Candidatus Scatosoma pullistercoris | reverse complement strand
GATCTCCATCACCGACGGGCAGATTTATCTGGAAAGCGAGCTGTTCCGTTCGGGGATCCGGCCCGCCGTCAACGTGGGGCTTTCGGTCTCCCGTGTGGGCGGCGCCGCACAGTGCAAAGCGATGAAAAAGGTGAGCGGAAAAGTGCGTCTCGATCTCGCGCATTACCGGGAAATGGCGCAATTCAGCCAGTTCGGCGCAGAACTGGACGCCTCCACGAAGGCGACGCTCGGCAAGGGCGCAAGGCTGACCGAAATCCTCAAACAGCGCCAGTCCTCCCCCGTCAGCATGAGCCATACGGTCATCGCGCTCACGGTGATGATGAACGATCTTTTCGCGGATGTGGCGGTGCGCGACGTGAACGCCGTCATGGACGGATTTCTGGACTTCCTCGAAGCCAATCACCCCGACCTCCCCGCCCGCATCGAACAGACGCAGGCGCTGACGGACGAGGACGAAGCACTGATCCGCGAATACCTGGGTGCCTATAAAGGCAATATTTCCCGTCTTTCGGATGAAGTAAAAGCCGCCCAGGCGCTTGCCCGGGCAACCGCGAATGCGGACAATGAAAACAAAAATGAGCGCGGAGGCAACTCATGAACCCGCACGAGCTGAAAAGCCACATCGAGAGCGTGAAAGACACCGTCAAGATCACCCGCGCCATGCAGATGATCGCGACCTCCAAGCTCTATCGCGCGCGGGAAAAATGCGAGAACAGTTACCGGTACTTAAAAGAACTCCGGAACATTCTTGCCGCTCTCTGGAGGCGGGAAGAACTCCTTTCCCACCCTCTGCTCCGGCCGCGGGAGACGGGAAAGACCGCTTTGTTCATCGCCGGCGCGGACAAAGGGCTGTGCGGGGATTTCAACCACCGTATCTTTGACTTTGCAGACGATTTTATCCTTAAACACGGCGCCGACAAAATTTTCGCCTTCGGGCAGACCACGCGGGAATATTATTCCAAAAAGGGAATCCCGCTCAGCAATTATTATATCCATATGGCGCAGGAGCCGCACGCTTTCGACGCGATTTCCGTCGCCAACGATATTCTGGAAATGTTTTCCAGCGGAGAATACAAAGAGGTTTATATTCTCTATACGCGGACCCCTACCCCCTACACGCAGGAACCGACGGCGAAAAAACTTCTTCCCGTCTCGTTGCCGGAAAACGCCGGCTCTCCCGCAGACAGCGAGGGACTGTTCGAGCCGGCCACCGTGGCTTCCCTTACCAATTTTCTGTCCCAATACATCATGGCGGAGATTTACAGCGCGCTGGCGGACAGCGCCATGGCGCTTTTATACAAGCGGATGACCTCCATGCAGCAATCCACCGAAAACGGGGAAGCGCTCATTGCCGAGCTGACCGCCAAATACAATCACCAGCGCCAGGAAAGCATCACGGGCGAACTGATCAATGCCGGCGCGGCCGCTTTCCGCGAGTGATCCAAGGAGATTTTGTTATGATGAAAAAACATACGGGCATCGTCGTCCAGATCGTCGGTTCGGTCGTAGACGTGAAATTCGACAATCACCTGCCCAGCCAGAACGAGCTTTTATACGTCATCGACAAAGACCGGACGGTGGATCTGGAAGTCATGTCCCACCTTCCCGACGGAATCTGCCGCTGTATCGCGCTGGAAGCGACGGACGGACTTTCCCGCGGCCTTGAAGTGAAATCGACGGGCGCCCCCATTTCCGTGCCGGTGGGCGAACAGGTCACCGGCCGCGTGCTCAACGCGATCGGCAAGCCGGTGGACGGCAAAGGCGGCCTGGCCGGCCCTTCCATGAGCATTTACCGCCGCCCGCCCGCGCTCACCGAACAGAGCCCCGTTACGGAAGTCTTTGAAACGGGCATTAAGGTCATCGACCTGCTCACCCCTTACGCCAAAGGCGGCAAAATCGGATTATTCGGCGGCGCCGGCGTGGGAAAGACGGTGCTGATTCAGGAGCTCATTTCGGGCATCGCCACCCACCACAACGGCCGTTCGGTGTTCATCGGCGTGGGCGAACGCAGCCGCGAGGGCTTTGAAATGGCCCAGGAAATGACCGAATCGGGGGTCATCAACAATACGGCGCTCGTATTCGGACAGATGAACGAATCCCCCGGCGCCAGAATGCGCGCCGCTTTCACCGGGCTGACCATGGCGGAGTACTTCCGCGACGTGCAGAACCAGGACGTCCTGCTCTTCATCGACAACATCTTCCGGTATGTGCAGGCCGGTTCCGAAATTTCCGCCCTGCTCGGCCGCATGCCTTCGGCGGTCGGCTATCAGCCCACGCTGGCCGGAGAACTCGGCCAGCTGGAAGAGCGCATCACCTCTACCAAACACGGTTCCATCACGTCCATACAGGCGATTTACGTCCCCGCGGACGACCTGACCGACCCGGCCCCCGCCACTATTTTCAGCCACCTCGACGCCACCACCGTGCTTTCGAGAAAGGTCGTGGAAGAGGGCATTTACCCCGCCGTCGATCCCCTCGAATCGACCAGCCGCATCCTCGAACCGGACATCGTGGGCGAAAAGCACTACGCGACGGCAAAACGAGCCATCGAGACGTTGCAGCGATACAAAGAATTGCAGGATATTATCGCCATACTCGGCATGGACGAACTCAACGCCGAGGACAAACAACTGGTCTATCGGGCCAGAAAATTACAGCGGTTTTTCTCCCAGCCCTTCTCCGTCGCCAGCGTCTACACGGGCATTCCCGGCAAATACGTCCCCCTCGAAACGACCATCGAGGACTGCAACGCCATTCTGGACGGAAAATGCGACGAGATTCCGGAAAGCGAATTTTACTTTATCGGCGGACTTTCCGACATCAAGGGGTATCAGGCATGAACACGTTCCGGCTTCAGATGCTCCGTCCCGACAAGCAGTTTTACGAAGGCGAAGTTTCGGCGCTGTCCGTCTCCGAGCCGACGGGGAAAATTTCCGTCCTGCCCGGACATATGCCCATGTTCATCAACATCACGACGGACATGGCGTCCCTGACCGAGGCAGACGGCACCGTGAAGACCTTTGCCACCGGCGAAGGAATGCTCTCCGTCTATAAAGACCGGGTGGTGCTCCAAAGCGATTTCCTTGCCTGGGAAGAAAAGCTGGACCAGGCGATCCGCCGCCGGGAAACCGCCATGGCCCAGGAAAAAGAACGCCGTCGACAGAGCTTCCGGGAATATCGCCTCAACAAAATGGAAATGGCAAAAACCTTTATCAATCTCGAAAAGGGCTCCAAATAAGGAGTCCTTTCCTTTTGTCTTTCGGCGATTTTCCCGCCCCATTCCTTCCGACCCGGAATCTCCCGGCTTTTTTCGGAAAGTTATCCCCCGGACTCCGCCGCAAGATAAAACCGCGCGGGCTTGCAGATTCTGCAAGCCCGCGCTTAATTTCATAATTCAAATCCGTCCGGGAAAATCAAAGCTCGCTTCTGCTGACAAGTCCGCGATAGAAATTGCTGAACACCGCGTCGTAACCGAACGGCAGAATTTCTTCTTCCAGCTCTTCGATCCGGTCAATTTTACCGGCCGCAAACGCTTCCAGCCTCTCCCGGCAGGAACGGAGCCGGAGCATCAGCCCGCCCAGGCGCACTTCCTGCACTTCCCAGCCGATCGCCTTGTTCTCCGTAAACCAAAGCGTACGGAATTTTCCGTAAAAATTCTCCAGCCGCTCCTGCGCCGTCCGGTACTCTTCCGTCAAAGCGGCAATCGCCTTTTTATCTCCCGAACGATAAGCCGCGCGGGTACGGACGCCGAGCAGCGATTTGAACTCCATCAGCGAACAAAGCGCCGACTGCGAGGCGAACAGGTAACCGAATTCTCCCATTCGTCCGGCCGCATCCGACAATTTGCGGGCATATTCTTCATACGGCAATTTCCCTTCCGCTTCCGCCTCCGTATCGAAAATCCCCAGGAAGCAATCGCTGTACAGAAGACATTTGGAAGGATTTTCCATTTTAGTCCCGTTCAGCATCTGCGCGGTGGAATCCGGAAGGCAGAGCAATTCAAAATCCTCCGCTTTGTATCCCGTCAGTTCATAGAAGCCGCGCGAAATTTTTTCTTTGTCGAAATTTCCGTCGGCATACTGCCGGATTTCATACAACATGGGCAGCATCGAGAAGAAAGAACACTCTTTCCCGTTATCTCCCCACATGGTGATAAATACGTTTTCAATGCCGTTCTTGCGAACGCTTTCCATGGCAGGTTTCATCGCCCGCCTCGTCTTGCCGTAAACCGGCGTAAAGCCGTTCCAGCACCAGGCGCCGCCGGCAAACCAGACCTCTCGCCCGAATTCTTTGTGCGAAGCCAGCATCGAATCGTACACTTCGGGCTTCTCATTGTAATAGTCCCAATAAGTGAGCCCGATATTCTCCGGCACTTTTTCCCGGATTTCCGGAGCAATGTGCATATCTTTTTTATAATATTCCCCGTGATTTGCCAGCCGGAAGAACATATCGCTCCACATATGCGGACGGAAGCCGTATTTCTTCGCAATTTCCGCCACCCGGGAAAGATGGCGGAGCAGCAGCTCGAACCGATCGCAATACCCATGCCTGTCCAGATATGCGCCCAGACCCACCATATGCGCTTCGTCCATGCCGATGTTGATGAGACGGGAAGTGAAATTTTCCGCCGCGAACGCAAACAGTTTCTCGATCAGAGCATAAGTTTTTTCGTCATCGATCAGCAAAATATCCGCCGTGTCCACAATCGGTTCGTAAACGGGCATTTTCACGAGGTTGGTGAAGTGCGCCAACGTCTGAATGCAGGGCACCAGCTCTACGCCTTTAGACGCCGCATAAGCGTCGATTTCCCGGATTTCCGCGCCCGTGTACCCGCCGCGCAGATAGCCGAAATACGGTTCCCCCTCCGGCCGGTAGGTATCCTCCGTATACAGTTCCAGCATGTTGTATCCCATTTTCGCCAGATAATCGATAAACTTCTTGACCGCCTACGGTTTCATCACTGCGTTTCTCGAACAATCCAGCATGGTTCCGAAATATTTGTATCCGCTCATAATCCGTCTCCTTCCCCCGTTTCCCGGGCACCAATATCATACCACATCAAAGACATCAAATCAATAAAAATCGTTCCGTTCTTTTATAAAATCTTTTATAAAAACCTTCACGCTTTTTGTTTTCCGGCCGGAATCCGGCGGCGCGGCGCCCGCCGACGAAAAAAAGACGCTTCCCTTTGCCCACACAATCCCCGAAGCCAAAGTGACGAACACGCCGAAAATGCCGAGCATCGGGTACACTTCGGCCACTATGCGCCCGAAACGGATAAACGAGCAGAGCTCCGCCGCGGCAAACAATCCCGCTTTCCCCCAGAATCCCAGGCGCCGCCCCGCGGGCGCGTACAGCGGATAAAAGGAGGAAATCAGAGTGGTGAGCATACCGCCGGAGGCCAACAGCGAAAACAGTTTTGCCCCGTTCAGAATATAGGCAAGCGGCAGATCGCAGGGATAGGAATTTTTGTCCGAGCAAACCGCGGACAGAATCAGACCGATCGCGGCGGCGATGATCAGTGCGGCCGCTGCGCAAAGCCCTGCCCCGCCCTCTTCGGTGTGCGCGCCCAGCTCGCAGAGCACGGGCATGGACAGAAAGACATTCAGGCACACATACAGTGCCACGGAAAGCAACGACGGAAAATCCGCCTCGGGAGATTCGGGCCGTGAAAACGCACCGCGGGAGGCCACGAGAAGCGTCACGCAGACGAGCAACAGCGGCACAATGGCCAGATTCAGCGCGCCGATCCCCTTCATTCCCCGTTCCGATACTAAACAGGCGACGGCGAGAAATGCGAGCGACAAAAAGGGCTTTGCCTGCGGTTCCAGAGCGTTGGACGCGGACAGCATGCCCGCGCAGGAGACAAACGATCCGAATAAAATCACCCATTTCACCGGCCGGGAAAATCGCCCGAACACGCCTTTCAACGCGCCCTCAAACCCGCCGAAACGACGTCCCAACCGCATAAATAAAAAGAATCCCGCAAAAAACAGGATTCCCGCGCACCAGACGGCGGAAAGGCGGAAACAGCCGAAAAACTGGAGAAGTTCTCTCCCCGAGACAAACCCCGCGCCGACCACCGTACCCACCGCCGTAAACAATGCGCCCGCCCCGTCCGCCTTTTTCATGTTCCGCCTCCCGCACGCCCGTTTTTTTCAAGCTCTTTTCTATTTAACGCGGCCGGCGCAATATTTAGAACGCGCATGCGTAAATTTTCCGCTCCGCTTTCATAAAAAGAATCCGCCCGAAGCAGCTGGCGCACGGGCAGGGCTGTAACGAACGGTTAAAAAGCAGATTTTCCGCGAAAGAAAGCACTATCTACGAATGACATCCTTCGCAAGCGAAATTGAAAAGCGCAGCCGCCGCGGCAATGCCGCGGCGGCTGCGCACGTCCATTCGTCCTCCGATTTACCGGAAAAGACTCACGAGGAAAATAATAAAGACCGCCGGTACGCCGAACAACCCCGTCGCAATCGTCGTCAGCCAGTTAATCGGCATATCCACGCCCGGAATGAGATTCAGCAGCCAAAGGACCACGCCGCCCACCAGGGCGTTGATCAGCAATTTCCAAAGCACTTTGAAACTCACTTTCAGAAGTTTCAGCGCCACAAATACAAGCAACGCAATGCCGATGATGATCAATGCACTTTCCCACCAAGCCATAACAACCTCCCATTTATAATATTTTTATCATTTATGCGCGTTCCGCAAAAACGAACTGTTTACCGGAACCGCATAACCGTTCCGAGATTCCGTAAAGCCGCAAAAATCCGCTTTCCGCGCCCCTTCTGAAACTCAATCTACCGATACTATGTCCCGTGCGGAGGATTTTTATGCCCCTTCCCGCGCGAAATCTCTCCGATGAGAGACGAACTTTTTCATCTTCCCGATTCCTCCCCCGTCTTTTCCGTCCCGGACGGTTGCGCTTCACCGCCCCCGGCCGAACAGTTTTCCGCCCGTTTGCGCCGGGCCACCGAGCGTTCGGTCCATTCAAACATCGAAATCATCAGCCCGACAAAAGCGATCAGCCAGAAAGGCATCAGAGAGATTCCGGCGGCGTCTGCCAGAACGCCGAACAAGAGCGGCGCAAATGTAGAACCGATATAAGCGCTGGCCATCTGCACGCCGATGATCGCCTGCGAATTGTCCGCGCCGAAATGATCGGGCGTGGAATGAATGACGGAAGGATAGACGGGCGCAAATCCCAGCCCGATCACGACCAGTCCGATCAGCGCCGGATACTCCGAAGAAACGGGAAGCAACAAAAGCAGGATTCCCGCGGCGCCGATCACCGTCCCCGCCCGGATCAGCGTTTTGTCGCCCAGTTTCACGGAAATCAGTCCGGAGAGAAAACGCCCCGTCGTGATGCCGATGAAAAACAGCGACGCAAAAGCGGCCGCGCGCTGTTCGGTGACAGAACGAACCGATACGAGATAACTGCTCGCCCAGAGCATGATCGTAGACTCCGCCGCACAGTAGGCAAAAAATCCGATGAGGAGCTGCGGCACGCCCCGGATTTTCAGCGTATTCTTCAAGCCGAGCGGCGCCGCCTTTTCCCCCGCCCCCGAAGCGCGGCGCTTCCAGAATGGAAGCGAGCAGAACAGGAGCAGCGCGATGCCGATCTGTATAAAGGACACCCAGCGATAGCCGTCCCGCCACTGCGCCGCCGAAAGCGCATAGCTCATGATATAAGGGCTGATGATGGTACCGATGCCCCAGAAGCAATGCAGCCAGCTCATCTGCCGGGAGGAATAATGCACCGCCACATAATTGTTCAGCGCGGCGTCTACGGCGCCCGCGCCCAACCCGTAAGGCACCGCCCAGAGACAGAGCATCCAGAATCTGTCCGACAGAGAAAACCCGAACAACGCCGCGGCCGTGAGGGCCACGCTCACCGCCGTCACCACGCCCGTCCCCAGTTTTTTGGTCAACCGGTCGGACAGGAGACTGGAACAGATCGTGCCGCCCGAAATGATCATGGTGACAATGCCCGCCCACGAAGACGGAACGCCAAGATATGGCTGCATCGTCGGCCACGCGGAACCGAGGAGGGAATCGGGAAGCCCCAGGCTGATAAACGCGAGATAAATGATTGCCAATAAAAACGAATACATGAACTTTGACCCGAAGGAACCCCGTCTGCAAAAACGCGTTCGTCTCACCCCTGCCCCGTTCTCTTTCTTTATACTACCAAACGGAGAGCCTGTCTTCCGGCCGGCGGGGAGCGGAACTCTTTTCAAAAACTTCCCTTTGCGGGGGACGGACACACGGACGGTTTTGCCTTCCTCTCATCAATATTTGCATTTGCAAGGTATGATTTATTATAACATTGCCCGAAGAGAATTTCAAGTTTTTTACAAACCCTTTTGCGGGCAGGTGAAAAAATTTCGTGAAAGACCAGAATTTTAAGCGATTCCCGAGGCAAATTTATTGCATCGCCCGTAAAAGTCATTGACAAAATTCAACGAATGCAATAAAATGAGTGTATTCTTAAACAACGCTCATCCCCCAAGTAAATTTATAAAAAGCCGGGCTGTTTCTTACAGTCCGGCTTTTTCCGTTCCGGTCGCAAAAGAGCAATGCGCTCCCTAACGCCTCCCGGAATTTCTCTGCCGCCCGGCGCGCTCCGCTTCGGGCAGATCCTTTCAGCCGCGCTTTTAATTGAAAGCGCGGCTGAATCCTTATATTCCGTCACGTCGGAAGAACGGGCTTCCGTCGGAAAATCACCCCTTCTCCTTCCTTACGGACGCCAAACGCCGTCCGTCATTCGGAAACAAGCGTTTTGGGAAGGGGCAATCCGTCAGATCCGACCGTCCAGAAATTCATATCCCAACCGTTTTCCGCGCTCACGGTGACCGCCTGCGCGAATTCCGAAGCCGTAGCATAGGCGCCGTATACGTCGCCGCCACCCGCATTGGAAATGACTCTGATCGCCTGCTCCGCAGGAATCCCGACCGCATACACGTTGTTGAGAATTCCGTACCCGAGATGATAGGACCCCATTCCCGTAAAGCCGGCCGTTCCCACTGCGGGAGCGGAATCAAATTTCACAAAGCAGTTGACCACCCTCGCCGCGGCCATCGTATCGGAGCCGAAGAAGACTCCGCTGGTATCAGCTCCGCCGCCTGCGCCAATAGACGAAATGTGTGCATAGATATTCTCGATTCTGCCGTTTCCGCCCACGGAGATCAGGCTGGCGCCTGCAGCGACTGTGGTATTGGTAAATACGACGTTCCGAATAATTCCGGCCTGCGCGATCTGGCCGCAGAAACTTCCCGTCCAGGTCGTGATATTGAGTTTATCGATCGTGAATCCCCGTCCGTCGAACACGCCGCGGAATCCGCCGCTGTTGCCGTCGCGGAAATTCAGCCCCGCATACTGCGGCAACGGCGTCCAGGTGTTCGTATCGTGCATATTTCCGTACCAGAACTTTCCTTCGTAATTCTTGCCCGCCATATCCACATCGTTGCCGAGCACAAAGTATCCGGCCCAGAAGGTGTTGGCGCTGTCCGCCGCATACGAAAGCTCGTTCCAGGCGAGGACGTCGTCGGCCGTTCTCAGCACTTTCGTGATGACCAGCACGGGGATGTTGATCGTCTTGACCCCGCCCCCGTCAAGCGCGAGCGTGAGCACCAGAGTCTTTTCTCCCCACTGCATTGCCATATCCGCCGTCGCGTCGGACAGAGTCAGCGTCGTTCCGTCCAGAGCCGCGGCGATCGTTTTTCTGTCCAGAGTCAGGCTCTGAAGGGTGCCGAGCGCTCCCGCAGACGAAAGATCGATCCGGTTGATTGCCGAAGTATTGTTGAGTTCGATTTCGGAGATTTCTGAAAGGCTTATCGTTTCCGCCGCCTGAATGGTAATGGTCACATTCCCGGTTTCGTCGAGGAGCGCCGTCAGTTTCAGCGTCACGCTTCCCGCAAAGGATTCCGTCACCGTAATGACGCCATTTTCCAGCGAAATGCCTTCCGCGGAATTTTCAAACGCATAATCCGCATAGTAGCCGAGATTGTTGAGAACAATCACGGAAGCCTCTCCCGCGGGGACGGTTGCGGGAATCCCGCCCGTCTCCAGCTTCGCAAGTTCTTTCCGCAAAGAATCCGCCGTCGTCACGGGCACGGTATTTTCAAGGAATTCCCAAGCCGTACCGTTATAGCCGGATAAATCCTTTCCCTTCGCCCAGGCGAGATATTCCGCCCAGCCGTGGAAGGTGTGCACCGTATCGGTGTCGGTCCCCTCGGCAAGTCTGCCGCCCGAACCGTTCGCCCCGATTGCGGGAATGACATATCCGTCTTTGTCTGCTGCATTTTTCAGATTGACGGCAATGCAGTGCTCGATCGTCAAAGTGCCGTTCGACTGATCGTCGCCGATGATCATACCCGCATAATTTGCGCCGGTCAGCTCGTGATTTTTCAGGACGACAAGACAGTTCTTCACCGTGGCGTTTTCATAGGCTTTGCTGACAACCAGACTGGCCGGCGCCCAGTTCGCGCCGCTGACGCCCGCTGCAATACTGCCGTAAACCACCACGTTTTCAATCGTGGAATCATAAAGCCCGGTGACGATGAAACCGCCTTCGCCGGTAAGCTGTGCGTTCATGAACGTCACGTTGCGCACCACCGCGCCGCCCACCATGCTGGAAAACAACCCCGCATTGGTGCCCTGCACGGCGTTGTAGATCACATAGCCGCCGCCGTCATACACGCCGCAGAAGGAATCGTCCCACTGCGTACTGAATCCGCCGAAACCGATCCGGTTCCCGCCGACGTCGATATCCGCTGTCTGGACAAAATACCCGCCGAGCGCGCCGCCCGAAGAAACGGTATAATTTTTCAGATTCACAAGATCATCGCTCGTGGCGATATACTTGGTGACCAGCAGCACCGGAATGTTGACCGTCGTGAGGACTTCCGCGCCGCCTTCGCCCGATTTCAGCGTGAGCACGATGATTTCCTCGCCGAATTTCCCGGACAAAGCGCCTCTGTCCAGCGTCAGCACTCCGCCTTCAAACGTTACGGAAGAGAAGGATTCCTCGCCGATCGTCGCGGAAACAACGGTACCCGCCAGTTGATATTTGCCGAGGTCGAAAGTAATGTTTCCGGCCGCCGTCATATCGATTGCGGTCTCTTCCTCCACGTCGACAAACTGCGTCGCGATGACATGGAAGGTCTTGGAGGAAGTATTCCCGTTAATGGCAGAGGTTACCGTAACCGTAAAGGATTTTCCGGACGCGTCGGCGGGAACGGAAACCGTTCTGCCGGAAATCGTGAATCCGGCTTCCAGTGCGGCCGCGTCAAGCGTAAACGTAGTATAGGGATCCGCGCAATCGATTTTCACCGCCCCGTTTGCGGAGACGGAAAGTTCCGTATTGAGGATTTCCGGCGTTCCGGCATTTTCCGCCAGACGAGCGGGAACGGGAAGTCCGTTGACGATATTCCAGAAATCATTGTCCCATGCCGCAAACCCGATATTCTCCGCGCGGAACGCCTCCCAGGTGTCAAACACGTCGTAAACGTCCGTTTCGCCCAGATTTTCACCCACGTTCTGATAGAGTTTGCTCACGCCCACGGCATAGACGCCGTTGACGATTCCCCAGCCCTTATGAATGTTCCAGAGCGGATAGCCCGTCGTTGCGCTTTCAGGCAGACGATTGATGTACTCGATAATGACTTTATTGATTCTGAATACGCCGTAAGGATCGCTGGTAATAACGGAAGAACCGGTGTTCCAGCTGAGCGCGTTGGGCGTAATGTCGATCTGGATAAACACGTTTTCGACCGTTCCCGCGCCGGTGGAAGAGATAAACGCTCCGTTGCCGGTATTCTTCGCATTGATGAAGGAAACGTTCTTGAGAACGCCGTGCTCGCCGAGCGGCGCGACAAATCCGCCGCTGTCCCCGACCGTATGCAAGTTGTAAATGGTGTATCCGCAACCGTCGAACGTGCCGTTGAATCCGCACGCGACGCCCATGGCCCCGCGCGTATCGCCGCTGGCGCTGCGGGCAGAATAAGTCCCTTCGCACACGATATCGTTGCCCAGCTTATAAATGCCTGCCCAGGAATTCCCGACCGCGTTTTCCTTCGCCACCTCGAGGAAGCGATTGAGTTCCGCTTCGTCGTTGATGATCATCGTGACGATGTCGAGCGGAATGGAGACCAACGTCATCGAGCTGAGAACTCCGTCCTCTTCCAGCCGGAATTCGGCGACAATCGTCTTTTCACCCCAGTTGCCGACTAGGTTGGCGCTGCCGATCACAAGCTTCCCGTCGCTGTAAGAAATATTCTCAAACGCTTTGTTGTCCATCGTGACGCCGCACAGCGTCCCTTCGATTCCGGAAGCGAGTCCGCCGAGATCGACCGTAAAGGTCTCTCCCGCCTCGATTTCCACATCCACCGCGTCTTCCAACTGCAGACTCCTGCTTTCGACGACGCTCAGCGCGAGATCGATTTTCTTTTCCGGATCAAACACCGAACTGACCGAAAAACTGATCAGCGAACCCTTTTCCACGCCGTCCGGAACAGTGAGCAGATTCCCGGAAACGGTTATGCCGAGTTTTTCGGTTTCTTCCGACAGCGTCACCACATCGTATTTGCTCAATCCGTTGAGGGTGACGGTTACGCCGGTGCCGGTATATTGTTCGGTGGTCACCTCAGGAATGACGCCTTCAGGGAAAGGAAGATTTTTCGGATAAGGAATGCCGTTTTCCACCGACCAGAAATCCGTATCCCAGCCGGACAGATCGATTCCCTGGCGGAGGAAATCCCCGTAAGAGACAAATCCGCCGTAGGTATCGCCGCCGCCGATGCTGGAAATCTGCAGAATCGCCTGTTCGGGCGCGATTCCCACCCCGTAAACGCCGTTGAGGATGCCGTAGCCGAGATGGAAGGAACCCAGACCGACAAAGCCCTTGTCGCCCGCCGCCGGAATCGATCCGAAATCGACAAAGCAGTTATTCACTCTGGATTCCGCCATCGAATCGCCGGCAAAGAACACACCCGTTCTGTCGGAATTTCCGGAATTTCCGGTAACGGCGGAAGCGATATGCGCATAGATATTTTCAATGGTGCCGTTGCCGCCGACGGAAATCAGCGCGGCCGCTCCTTCCAGCCTTACATTCGTAAAGGATACGTTCCGGATAACGCCCGCCTGCGCGATCTGGCCGCAGAAGCTGCCCGTCCAGGTGGTGATGTGCAGATTGTCGATGTTGTATCCCTTTCCGTCAAAGATACCGCGGAAACCGCCCGTCTTTCCATCCCTGAAATTCAGCCCTGCATACTGCGGCAGCACCGTCCAGGTGTTCGTGTCGTGCATATTTCCGTACCAGAACCTGCCCTCGTAATCATACCCCGCCATATCGATATTGTTGCCGAGGACGAAATAGCCGCTCCAATAAGTATTGGCGCTGTCTGCCGCATACGACCAATCGTTCCACTTGAGAACGTCTTCCGGCGTTCTCAGAATCTTGGTGTAAACGCAGGCTTCCATGACATACTGCGCTTTATCGGTGTCGATGACAAGCTGTTTCCCGTCGCCCATTTTTCCCAGGTCCTGCGGGAGTTTGTTCAGATCCAGCGTCACCGAATTCGCGTCGGAATCGTGAGACAGATAGACGTCCGTGCCGTCCAGCCGCGCACCCGTAATCTCTCCGAGCAACGATTCTTCCACCTCGATGGTGCCGCCGATCGCCGTCTCGATTTCCACCTGCTGCGACAGCGCGATCTGAGGGCGATACGCATTGACGGTGATTTTCACCGTATTGTTCTCATAGGTTCCGACGATCGTCGCCGTCCCTTCTTTCAGCGCGGTGATCGTGCCGTTTTCATCGACAACGGCAATCGTCTCGTCTTCGGAAGTCCATGCGATCGCCGCGTCGGGCACAAGCGTGCCCTTGTCGTAAACGCTGACTTCCGGCGTCACGGCCGCGGAATCTCCCGGAGTTTCCACCAGGGACACATCCGCAATATAGGAGCCGGCTGACGGCGTCAGATTCTCTACGCTGAACGTGATATCCACGTTGCGGACCTTCACCGTCACCTTTTTGACCAATACGGCGCCGCGTACTTCCGCGCTCACATAAAAGGCGGTTTCACCGTATTCGAGGCCCTTGATCACCGCCGAGCTCCCGTCCTCGGAAGGCGTCACCGACGCATACCGCCCGTCCTCGCCCTCCGCAAGCTCCCAAGTGTAAGAAATCGCCTCAGAGATGGGTTCGCCCTTCCATTCGGTATGTACGGAAACGGTGAATTCCCCGTCCTTTGCCACCGATACTTCTTCCTGGTTCAGGACCATGACGGGCGCCGTACCCGAGTTGAAAACGGTGACCGCACAGCTCGCGGAGGCGCTTCCCGCTTCGGCGGTGACAGTGGCGCTGCCCACCTGCTGCGCCGTAACCAGACCGTTGGCGACGGTGACAATGCTGCTGTCCGACGTCGACCAGACGATCGCCTCGTCGGTGTTCACCGCTTCGGCCGTGAGCTGGAAGGATTCATACAGATCCAGTTCCAGCGAAGTCTGGCTGATCGTGACAAGAGGATCGGAAACAGAAGAATCCGAAGAACTCTGACTGCTGTCCACGACCTTTCCGCAGGCCACAGCCGCGGTTCCGAACAGCGCCAGCAGAGCCACGCTCAGCGTTGCCAGATAATTTTTTCTTTTCATATTTCAATTTCTCCTTATCATTCCGACTTTTTGCAATCCGTCATCACAGTCCCCAGGAAGAGAATACCTCGTCCAGAGAACCGCCTTCGCTGAGCATCGTAATCTTCAGCGCCTGGCAATCGTCGCGGAATTCCGTCTGCATCGCAAACAGCGTCTCTGCCGAATATTTGCCGGGATACAGCCTGATCAGCGCAAATCTCGGGAACATGCTTTCCAGCAGGATATGCTCTTCAAGCACTGCGTACAGGTCAGGATTTTCCGTGCGGTAATGTTCGATGGAAGCATAGGCCTCGTCGATGAGTTCCAGCCAATGATCCAGCGTCTTTTTGGGCCACAGCTTTGCCTGTTCCATGTTGTTGTAAATGTTTCCGTTGACGTCGGCGGGATAAGCCGTTTCCAGCCAGCGCATATGCGCCTGCAATTCATCGAAGAACTGACGCATAGGCGCTTCCGCGTCCTTGAAGTAATTTTTGAAGAAATCGTCTACGATTTCGTTGTAATTGACATTGACGTCAAATTCCGCCTTGGCATTAAAATATTCTTTCAGCTTGCTGAAATGCGTGACGTTTCCCTGGTTGTACTGCCCTTCGTTGAACATATACACCGCGCCGCTTGCCTTGCAGAAACGATAGGTTTCGATCATCGTGTCCCAGGTGTTGATGGGGTACAGGTAGTGCGAATAATTGGTCTCGTACAGCCACATGTAGAGGTTTTCGGACAGCACCGCCCAGCCGGAGATGTTCTCCCGTTCGGAGGTGTTGTCATCGTGATAGAACGACTGATTGTACGCCGCGCTGATCGGGGCGATGTACACGCCGACGTTCTCGTCGCAGATCACCGTCTCGTCAATGGGCTCCCACTGCCCGGCCGCATTTTTCTTTACGGGAGGCTTCTCCATCTTGTTATAAGCAAAGAACAGAATGTTGAAATCGCGTTTTTCCGTATTCTCTTTTTCCGCCACCCCTTCGAGATACTCCTGAACGATCCTGTTCACCGCATTGCACAGCTTGATGACCCCGGCCGAATCCGCGCCGTTATATTTCTCTCTCGAAGCCTGGCAGGCCGCGCAATCGCACTGATCGTTATGATCTTCGATCGTGACGGTGATGTTCCCCGTCGTCGGGTATTTGGGCAGAAGCGCGATGATCTTTTTCGCAATCTCCTTCGCCATCGCATTGAATTCGGCCTCATTCCCGTGCGCCGTATAACACAGTTCGTTTCCCTTGGTGGAATACCAGTCGGGATGCTGACTCTTATAGGTTTCGGGCGGCAGATAATTGAAACTGTTGTGCCAGGTCTCCCCTTCGACGGGAATAAAGATAGAGCCGTCAAAGCCCATGCCGTAAGTCGCTTCGGAAGAGACGCTGTTGCCCTGGACGTAGAACTCGAAATCGGGCCTTTCGATAATTTCCATGTCCGGAAGCGTCGCCCCGCTCTTTTCATAGACCACCGTATCGGCGGCATACATTTCATAACCGAGCACATGTTTCAGGAAAGAAATGGCCCCGCGATGAACGCCGTTTACGGAATTGACCGCGATAAACACGGAATTCCCGGCATTTTTTATGTAATATCCCGTCTGTCCCAGGTCATCCTCGGGCATCGAAAGCCCCGCCTGCGCAAAGAGTTCCGGAACGTTCACCACGATGTATTTTGCGTCGTTGCTCCAGGTGACCTCATCGGGCTCTCTGATCAGAGATGCCATAGCGCCTGTCGCGGCCCGGATATGCTGTTGCAGAAACGCAGCCGCCTTGACGGCGTTGCTGTCCGTTCCGTCCAAGACGATCTGATATTCCGTCTTTCCGGAAGAAGTGAAGACTCTGTCCGTCTCGGTGACGCTGACTTTATGCAATCCGTTGGTCACCAGATGCTGTTCCGGTTCCGTGACCGGCTGAATGGGCGTAAGCACCGTATTCCCTCCTGAACTTGATTTGTCCGAATCCGAACCGTGCGAACAGGCAACCGCGCTGCAACACATCATTGCCGCTAGAACAAGCGAAAATTTCTGATACCATTTCATTCCGTTTTTCCTCCTTCTGCCTCGGTTACCGTGACCGTCTTCCGGATCATCGTGATATTGCCCGCTTCATCCATGGCGATGATGCGGAATTCGTACTCCCCGACGTTTGCGGCAATCAGGGAATTGGACGACTCCGGAATGGTGACGAGCACGCCGTTCGGTGTGAGCACGTATTTGGTGACGACGATGTTTTCTTGCTCGCTGATGTTATCCGAAACGGTGAATCCGGGAATCACGATGGCTTCGCCGACCTTCGCCTCCGTCCGGAACTCTCCGCTGAATTCGATGATCGGCGCGCTGTCGTCGTCCACGTTCAGCGCATAAGTGTATTTGCGGCTGTTCGCCCTCTGATTAAAAGTATCTTCGGCAGAAATCACCACGGTGTACTGTCCGTAACTCTCCAGCTTTACCCTGTATTCCCGGTCGGGAACCACATTTTGCAACAGCACTCCGTCGACATCGCTGAGTACCTGGCCGCTTCCGTCCGTCACGGTCATCGTGACGGTGACGTTGGGATCCACCGTATCGCACGCGGCCGCCGCCGGGAGGGTGACTGTGTCCCCGATCCGGAAGGAACCGCCGTGATCGCCGTAGACGACGATCTTGGGGCTGACGCGGTCGGTGGTGCTGTTGTTCATCGTATGTCCGTTGACGGACCGCAGTTCATAAGCCGCCCCTTCCGCCGCGCCGGAGAAAGAAATGCCCGCATACAGTCTGCCCGAAGCAAACCCGTCGAAAGGCGCTCCCGAAACGGTCTCCGTCACCTGACAGACTTCGGTGCCGTTGACGGTGAGGTATCCGTCGCCGTAACCCACCGTGTACGAACTGCCGGTCATCAGACTGCCCGAGAGCCCCACCGTGAGGCCGCCGATCTTTATCTCCGTCTTGCTGCCGGAATTGACCAGCTCCGCCATGATGGCACACGCGGGATTTTCCGCGTCGAAGAAGGTGATCCTGAGGCCCGAATAATTCGTTTTTCCCGCCACGCCTTTGAGTTCCAGGCTGAAATCGTAAGCCAGCATATCGTTGGCAAAAACCCATCCGCCATCGGCCTGCAACGCCGTAACGGTGACCGATTCGCTGCTCTTGGCGTAGGCAACGTCGTTCTCCGCGCTGTAGAGGTAATTTTCAATCTGAAGCCGCGGGCGTCCCGACTGCGCATCTTCAATCCACGCCTGAATCGCCGGCACCAAAACGGTGGTTTCCGCACCGTCGCACCTGAACACCACCTTTACCTGATCGCCGTTTTCCGCCACCGAAGGCACAAAAGTTTCCCCTGCCTGCACCGTGCGCGTTCCCGAAGCGTCCGTAATTTCCGCAGACGCGAGTTTGCGTTCCATCTTTCCGCTGCGATAATCGTTGGCATATACTTCCGGCAGAATATACTCCGAACCGGAGACAAAGAAATAAGGCAGAACGGGCGTATCCACAAACACCGGCACCGTTCCCAGCAACGCTTCGACGGTGTAAGACACCGAACCGGTCTGGCCGATATAATCGGTGACCGTATAAGTCACGGTGTATTTCCCCGCCTTTTCGGGACGGAATCCCTCCTCGCCCACTTCAAACGTCTCGCCGCCCAGTGAAGCGGTGACCGTGACGGAGGAATTGCCGCTGAAGCTCTCCGTCTCAAAACCGACGCGTTCAATCAGCTCTCCCACCGTAATTTCCTGATCCGGAGTACCTGTGAGCGAAATCACGGGTTCCGCGACGGAAGCGGCGGCATGCACCCACAAAATTTCTCTGGCGAGTTTCCCCTGCCGGTCCTGCGCCTCGTAAACGATCGCGTATTCCCCGGCGTTTTCGGGCACAAATTTCCCGTCGGTAATGTCCGTCAGCACCGCGTTTTCGGAAGTATAATTATACCAGACGCTGGTTCTGACGTCGCACTGACCGCTGTAAATATCTTTGGCCGTGGCGCCGGGAACGGAATAAGCACGTCCCACCTCCGCTTCGGGCATCCTGTCATATTCGCTGTCCACGGAAATTTCCGGGGCTTCCGCGTCTATGAATTTTTCGGCGGTCAGATCGATGCCCAGAACCTCTGTAATGCAGAAGTTCGCAGACTCGGAATTATACATCGAGGCGCTGACCGACAGGCGCACTTTGCCGCTGGGAAATCCCCTCCACAGCGTATTGAAGTAGGAAGGATTATCAAAATCGATAATCATCATCCCCCCGGTATATACCGCCAGCGTCGAGACGTCGTAACGAAGGCTTATGGGGATGGTCTCCGGCTCCTGCCACTGCGTACCGTTTCCGCCGAACTGCAGGGAGAAGCTGTGCATTGCCTGAGCGCCCCATTCATTGTCGATATGTAATCTGTCCCAGACCGCCTCATACCCGGTCAGCGGCTGTGAGTTTCCCGCCGCGAGATAATAGGTGGCGGGATAATTGTCCCCTTCCGCCGACTGGCGCGCCGAAACCCGCATGTACACGCTCGGGTCCTCTATATCCGTAAAAGTGAAATACAATCTCCTGAAATCCGCCTGCCCGACTATATCGGGCGTCACGAACGCCTCGACCAGGACGTCGTTCATCGTCACGTCGCTCACGTCGATCGCCTGGTTGAAGGTCAGCGTATCCCCTTCCGCCAGCCGTACCATAATACCGGATTTGTTGGTATGCGTTTCCCCGTTGTGCTCCGTGACATACGCCCCGTAAGAAGCGCTGCTGTTCACGGAATTGAGCGTATACAGGGTAGCGTCCACCTTGAACGAATCCGTTTCAAGATACGCTTTCCCGTCCACCCTTGCAGACCAGGAAAGCGTATAAATGCCGCTCTGGTCCAACGTCACGGTCTCTTTCTTCGTTGCGCTTCCGTCGGGAAATTCCAGCACCGTCGTGGCTTCCGCGGTCTGGTCTCCGACAGTCACCGTGCGCTGCGGCAGAGTGAATTCCGCCCCGAAACTGTACTCCGATTCCACATCGGGCTCCGACCAGACCGGTTCCGCCGCCGCGACGGTGGAACCTGCCATATAATTCAGTATCGGCACTCCCGTTGCCGTAACCGCCAGAACAGACACTGCGGCAACGGCTATGATTTTCCAGCTCTTTCTCATATCAATTCCTCCTCAACAGAGTATTTTTTCAACATATTTTTATTCCGACAAATTGTTTTCATCACTTGCCCGTTCTTTAATCGCTTGCCGTCGGCCGGACACTGAGACACTGCCGTCTCGCCGCGCGCCTTCAGAAACATCGCCCGGACAACTCCCCTTTGCGCTTTTCTTGCTCTTTTTATCCCTTGATTCCGCCGACGGTCAGGTTTCCCAAAAGCCGCTTATGAAAAGCCAGAAACAGCACGAGAATGGGCAGCAGCATCAGCATGGCGCCCGTCATGCGCATGGGCACGGTGGACAGCGTGTTTTCGGTGGTATAAGCCATGTAGTACATGCCGTATGCAATCGTGGGATAAGAGGGCAGGTAGATGAGCGGAATCTGATAATCGTTCCAGAATCCGATAAAATTGATCAGCATCACGGTGAAAAAGGTATTTTTCACCAAGGGCAGAACAATGATCAGCAAAATACTCAGATTCCCCGCGCCGTCAATCTTCGCCGCCTCGGTGTAAGCCATCGGCATCTGCCTGAACATTCCGTAAAACACGAGGAAGTACATTCCCAGGAAATTGGCTTTCATCACCCACAGCCCCCAGATCTGATCGTAAAGGCCGAAGAATCTTGCCATCCGGATCTCGGCGGGCAGCGAACCGACGATGGGAAGAATCATCGTGACGATGACGGCGGTGTAAACCGCTTTGCTGAACCGGAAGGGAAACCGGGCGCAAAGATAAGAGGTGATACACGGCGTCAGGGTATTGAAAAAAGAACAACCCAGCGCGTAAGCGAAAGAATACAGGAACATCATTCCCATGCCCACGATTTTACGCCCCTCCGGGGTCGTCACGTCCACTTTGAAACGGTCGAACACAAACGAATAGTTCCACACCCACTCCTTGGGCAGGCCGATGATGTTCAGCCGGAAATCCGTCTGCGCCTTGAAAGAGGTCATCAGCGCCCACAGCAGGGGAATGAACAAGGAGATGACATAAACGATCAGAAAGGCCAACAGAACGGCGGTGAACACAGTGAAACGGCTTCGGGAAGATTTCCGGATTTTATTGTTCGTCATAATCATTCCCCCTTCACTCTTGCTGAGGCCCGTATTTTTCCAGCGCCCACTTCACCAGCATGGTCAGCGGCACCGCCACATAGGTCATCAGAAGCCCCATTGCTGCCAGCGGCGGATACTCCGCTTCGGAAGACATCGATTGAACCAACTGCGTCTGCATGTACAAATAATATCCGTACGTCTGCACCCCTACCGGAGCCGCCGCCCCATAGAAGGAATACAGATTGATCTGATTCGTGAATATCCCCGCGACGCCCGTGATCAGGAACGTGGAAAGAGTGGGATAAATGAGGGGCAACGTGATATACCAGAACTCGCGAATCCCCTCGGCCCCGTCCAGGTGTGCGGATTCCACAATGTCGGGCGAAATCCCGCTCATGCCGTTAGAATACATCAACACGCCTGTGCCAAAGCCCACCCAGATGTTATAAAACATGATCGTCGCATACCTGGTGCCGATATTTTCCATCAATCCGCGTATCTGCACATCAAACAATTTCAAGGCGAAAGCCGGAATGGCGCGTTCCACAAAGAACTGGAAAATCGTCACCATGACGATCGCGGAAATGATCGAAGGCAGGAAAAGGATCACCCGGAACCCGTTGCTGAAGGGCAGTTTTTTATAGATATAAAACGAGAACAGCACTCCGAGCGGCGTTCCGATCACCAATAAGAGCAGGTAGGACAACACCGAAGTTTTCAGCAAAGGGAGCATGGAAGCCGACGACGTCAGATCTTCAAACGCATTGGAAATATTGTCAAAGGTCCAGGTAATATTGCCCGAAAGGAGATCGATTTTCTGAAAGGACAGCAGAAACGAATTGAAATTGACGCCGATATAAAAGATAGAAAACTGTCCGATCGGGAAAATCATCATGAGGATATAAAAAAGCAGATCTTTTCTCTTTTCCCCGGACATTTTGGAACGTTTTACGGACTCCGCCATTTTAGCCTCCCGTCGCCTGATTATTGAAGAATGGTTCTCCAATCTTCAAGATAATACTGATACATACCCGAAAAATACTGTGCGGCAGATACGCCCGCGTCGTGCATCGCTTCTGCGGCAAACTGATAATTCGAGGTCAGTTTGGAATAGTACATCGAATGCGTTCCGAATCTGCTCTGGCTGTTGACATATACGGAGTTGGTGGAATAAGGATACACGATTTCGGATTTCTGTTTGAGCTCCATCACCGAACGCCCGAAATAGGACATTTTCGACATTTCTTCTTCCTTCATCGTATATTCCAACGCTTTGGGCGTATTGGTGATCTGCGTAAAATCCACGAGGGAGGCGTCCGAATTGACGAATTTGATGAAATCGTAAACTATGGGTTTTTTCCAGTCCTCGACATTGGCTTTCATGAAACAGAGCGAATAAATGTGGTCGAACAGCGTGGAACTCTTTTCCGCCACTTTTTCTTCCGAGGCCTTGGGCAGCGGCATAAAGGCAAATTTTCTGTTCATCTTGGAGAAGGACTGCCCCTGGCTGTCCGTCATTTCGTTAAAGGTCGTCGTCGCCTCCGATTCCCACCAGATTCCGTCGCAGAGCATCGCAATGGGCGCGGTGACGGTGTCGTGTCCGGCGTACAGGAAATCCTCCTGCGCGTTCATGTGCGAATAGCCGCTGTTGAACGCCAGACTGTTATGATACCGGTCCGTATCCGCCAGCGTTTCGAGAAATTCCAGCCCGTAATATTTCCCCGCCTGCCGGAAAATTTCAGCGGCATTGGACGTCGTGATGACGGTATCTTCCGCATCCTCCACGAACTCCCCGTTCACAACGGTGCCGAGGTCCGTCGCGGTGGTGACGTCTCCCGTCCCCAGCGTGTAATTGAGCATCATCTGGTCCAGGCCTTCATAATCGGCAACCAGCGCCTGCAACAGGTTGTTCAGATAGTCCTTATAATTGGCGCCCGTCCAGACCACGGGCGTTTCGCCGCCCGACTGTATGTATTCGCAGAGCATGAAAAATTCTTCGTATGTCGAAGGCAATCCGTCGTCCGAAGTATTGTATTCTCCGTCCGGTCCGGCGCTCCGCTTATCGTCGTCGTTATAGATGAAATAATCCTCGATCGGAGAATTTTCGTTCACGACGGGATTATCCACAAAATAATAACCGCGATCCTCGAACAGGTCGACGTTGTAAATCAGGCCGCTGTATCCCGAATAATGCGGCAGCGCGTAATAATGCGTCTCGCCGTTTTCCTTCAGTCCGTAATAATTCTTCTGCTCCTGGGTGAGCTTGCTTTCGATCGTACTGCCCGCCTCGTCTCCGTAAGCGGAAAGGTCTGCCGTGACCGCTTCGGTGATATCCCCCAGCACGCCCGCCGCTTTCAGCGTATAATAATAGGCATATTCGGTGAAATATACCTCTTCGCGGTTGTCGAGAATGGAATTGGTCAGGGTTTCGATCGATTCTTTCTTATTGGTCACATAAATCTGAATGCCCTTTTTGCCCTCTTCGTACACGTCGTCCTTATGCAGCTCCTCATAGCGGATTTTGACCGAATTCAGCCAATCCGCCCCATAGCCGCCGTTGAAGTTATACACATACAGCTGCGTGCGGCTCTGGTCGATCTGTTCGTTTGCAAACGGGTCCTCCGAACTGCCCGGATTTCTCGTCGAACAAGCCGCCGCCGTGAATCCCATCGCACAAGCGAGAAACACAGTCATTATTTTTTTCTTCATTTTATCTCCTCCTTTTTTCCTTCCGCTTTTTAATGTCAGCGAATGATTCTATTTTTCAATTGCTGCCCGTCTGAGATTGCAGTCCGCAATTCTGTCCATGGCTTCCTGGCTGAATTTGAATTTCCGGTCATAGCGCAACAGGCCGTTCTGTTCCTGCTCCACGTCATACAGCTGCGTATAACAGAAACCGCTCAGCTTTTCGCATTCGAGCAGCCGGCTGGTCAGCCGCACATAATTGTCCACAAAAGAATCTTCTCCGGAACAGGTACGATACCCCCAGCCGCCCGTGTTCGTTTCCGAATAACTCATTCCGCCGTATTCGCTGGCACAGGTGGGCGTTCCGGAAGGATAACGCAGATGCGCTTCTCCGGCAAAATCCGGCGCATACACTTTATCCATGATCAGCTCGTCTTTTCGCTCCAAGGCTTCCAGGTGTTTTTCCAGCGTCACGGGATCCAGATAGTCGTGAAAATCGTAAAGATCCGTCTTATGCCCGTGGAATCCGCCGCTCACGTCCACGCAGGGGCGGGTAGGGTCAAGCACTTTGGTGATCGCGTACATCGCGTCCACAAAGCGCACGTCGCGGACTTTTCTGGGATCGTCCAGGTTCTCCCAGGTTTCGTTCAGCGGGCACCAGGTGACGATTGACGGATGGTTGAAATCCCGTTCCACCGCTTCCGTCCACTCCCCGACCACGGGCCCCAGCGCCCGCAAGTCGTCGTATTCCACGCCCCAGCCGGGAAACTCTCCCCAGACCATAAATCCCAAGCGGTCGCAATGGTACAGAAACCTCGGCTCAAAAATTTTCTGATGCAACCTCGCGCCGTTGAATCCCAGCCGCATCGCCAGCTCTATGTCCCGGATCATGCTGCTTTCGTCGGGCGCCGTATACAGCCCCTCCGGATAATAGCCCTGATCGAGCACGAATCTCTGAAAGACGCTCTTTCCGTTGAGGAGAAATTTCATTCCTTCAAAGCGGACGTCCCGCAGCCCGAAGTAGCTCTTCACTTCATCCCCGCCGTAACGGAGCACCACGTCGTAAAGCCTGCCGTTCCCCGGCTCCCAAAGACGGCTTACTTTCAGGGGGACGGAAAAAGTACGCCGGGCACAGACCTCCCCTTCGGCATGCCCTGCCGGCTCGCCCTCATACAGGATATCGATTTCCGCTTTGCCGCAGCCCTCCACGCACAGCCGGATATCCACCGAACCGTTCTGCGCATCCGGGAAAAAACAGACCTTTTTTATGTAATCGGCCGGCGTGCGTTCCAGCCACACCGATTGCCAGATTCCCGTCACGCGGGTATAAAAACAACCGAAAGAATCCCGCTGCTTGGACTGTTTCCCGGACGGGAGATTGGCGGAGACATTGTGCGTCGCTTTTACGCGCAATTCATTGTCCCCGCTCTTTATGAGAGAAGTGATGTCCAACGAAAAAGGCGTATATCCGCCGCGGTGCGTTCCCGCTTTTTCCCCGTTGACAAACACCGTCGCTTCGTAATCCACCGCGCCGAAATGAAGAAATACCCTCTCTCCTTCCCGGGGAACTTCCGCCGAAAAGGTTCGCCGATACTCACATTCGCCGATAAAATCGGTGTACCCGATTCCCGACAGTTTGGATTCGGGACAGAACGGCACGAGAATCTCTCTCGGCTGCGGCCCCAGAACGGGTGCGGAGAACAACCACTTTCCGTTAAGACTGGTAAACTGTTTTCGCATAAACTGCGGATTGGGATGTTCTGGTCTTGGCAACATCTTTCACCTTCCGGACTTTGGGGCACTTTTTCGCTTTGAAAAATTCCCCTGTTGTATTTTTTGTAATTTTATTGTAACACAGATTTTTCAAATGTCAATAACGATAAGACTTCCAATTTGTAACTGTTTTACCCCTCCTATCTTTCCGAAATTCGGAAAGTATTCCGGAAAAATGGTTGACAAAAAAGTCGGTTTTCCTGTATAATCGGATTAAGAAAAAGAACGCGGAGGAAAAAATGAGCGACATCGTAAGCCCCGAAAAAAATCTGTTTTTGTCTGTGAACAACGAACGGGATCACGACATGATCTGCAAAGTATCGAGGGCGCTGTCCGTCCCGGACCGGGTGAAAATTCTCAAATGCCTGCTGCTCCGGCCGAAAAATCTGTCGGAACTTTCGCAGGAACTGGATATCCCCCTGTCGAGCGTCTCGCGGCATGTGGACGCGCTTGCCGAAGCGCAGCTCATCTTCGTCAACTATCAGCCGGGGCTGAAAGGGCACACCAAATACTGTTCCCAGATGGTGCTCAGCTATACGGTCTCGCTGGACGTGCCGAGGCTGGAAGAGTCCCCTGCCCGCGAATATTCCGTGGAAATGCCCGTGGGGCTGTTTTCACACTGTCATATCAAAGCGCCCTGCGGCATGACGGGCAAAGAGGACAAGATCGGCGCCTTTGACGACCCGAGGACTTTCTTCCTCCCCGAACGTATCGAAGCCGAGTGCATCTGGTTCGACAGCGGATTTATCAGCTACAATTTCCCCTCTCCCCTGCCGACGGAAAAACTGTCCGCTTCCGAGCTGTCCATTTCCTTTGAAGTCTGCTCTGAGACCATTTATTACAACAACCAATGGCCGTCCGACATCACCGTATTCATCAACGACGTCGAAGTGGCCACTTTCACCTCGCCGGGCGACTTCGGCGGCAGACGCGGAAAATTTACCCCCGAACACTGGCCGGTCACGTCCACGCAATTCGGCATTCTCAAAAAGATCACCGTAACCGCTCACGGCGTATTCATTGATAACTGCTATGTACACGATCATGTAAAAATTCACGACCTGCGGCTGGCAGACGGCAACGCGATCAAACTGACGATCGGAATCAAAGAGGACGCCGTACATCGCGGCGGAATCAATCTCTTCGGCAAAAATTTCGGCGACTATCCGCAGGCGATCGTCCTGACCCTCAAATAATCTCTCTGTCTCTCGGTTTCTCCGGCCCGCCGCCGATTACGACGGGGCAGGGATTCGATCAGATACCATAAAATTCCGAAATCGGAGGGGCGCCCGAAAGGGCGCCCCTCTCCGTAAACTTTGGATCGACGCTTGAATTTCCCGATCACCGGGTGAACCGGTCCGCGTCCGCGCTCTTTGCCGAAAGAGCGCGGATTTTTTCCCGAAGGGGCAGCACATACGGGGGCGAAACAGACAGTTCGTCAACTCCGCAGGCAAGAAAAAACTCCGTCAGTTCCGGATCCCGCGCGAGTTCTCCGCACACGCCGACCCATTTTCCCGCCGCATGCGCACACTCCGCCGCCCGGCGGATCAGCCGCAACACCGCCTTGTGATGGGGATCCGCGATTTCTTCCAGCTCCGGATTCTGCCGGTCTGCCGCCAGCGTGTACTGAATGAGATCGTTGGAACCGACGCTGAAGAAATCCGCTTCTTCCGCCAGTTCGTCGGCAATCAGCGCGGCGGCCGGCGTTTCGATCATGATTCCGATCTGCATCCGCTCGTCAAACGGGACGCGCTCCGATTTCAGCTCTCTGCGCACCTTCGCCGCCATTTCCCGCACCCGGCGCACTTCTTTCAGACTCACGATCATCGGAATCATCGCCGAAACATTCCCGTCCGCAGAAGCGCGATACACCGCCCGAAGCTGCGTATGCAGAATTTCCGGCCGTTTCAGACAAATCCGGACGGAACGCAGCCCCAGCGCGGGGTTCTCTTCCGGAGGAAGGGAAAAATAAGGCGCCTGTTTATCCGCGCCGATGTCCATTGTCCGCACGATCAGCGGCTTTCCGTCCAGAAGTTTCGCCGCGCGGGAATATTCTTCATACTGCCGCTGTTCGTCCGGAAAATCATCGCTTTCCAGGTACAGGAATTCACTCCGGAACAATCCGATTCCCTCGCAGCCTTCCGCCAGCGCGCGCTTCACGTCCTCCGTGCTTCCCACGTTGCAGAATATCGGCAGTTTTTTGCCGTCGGAAGTGGCGCTGACTTCGTGAATTAACGCCCGTCGTCTCAACCCTGCCTCGTCCGTTTCCCTTTTTTTCGCCTCATAATCCGCCAGCGTTTCCGCATCCGGCCCGACGATCACCCGGCCCGAAAATCCGTCCACCACGCAAAGTCCGCCGTCAAAATCGACGTCGATGCTGTCCCGGGTGTTGACGACGGAAGGAAGCGCCAGAGTCCGCGCGAGAATGGCGGTGTGCGAATTTTCCGAACCGAACGCCGTGACAAAGCCCAACACTTTGTCCTTGTCCAGCCTGACCACTTCGCTCGGCGTAAAATCGCTGGAAGCGAGGATTACCGGTTCCTGAAGATCGATGGGCGCGTCCGTTTTGCCGAGAATATAATCCGAAATGCGGTCGGCGACGTCGATCGCGTCCACCGCGCGCGCCTTCATATACTCGTCCTCCATGCGGATAAAGTTCTGCGACAGGGCAAACCCCGCTTCCTCTACGGCCCGCGCGGCGCTTTCCCCCTTTTCTATGCCCGCCAGCACCGATTCTTCCAGGTCTCCGTCCTCCGTCATGACGGCATGCATATTGAAAATTTCCGCGCCCTCTTCCCCCAGCGTCGTGCGCGCCGAGGTATACAGCCGACGAAGCTCCGCCGCCGCTTTTTCGCGCGCCGCGAAGAATTTTGCTTTTTCCTCTTCGGGCGTGCCACAACGGATCGTCATGTTCTTTTCGGCATGCCGGACAATTTTCAATCTTCCGATCGCAATCCCCTCAAAGACGCTTTTCCCTCGATATTCTTTCATTCTTCCCTCCCGGTGCGAGTCAAAGATTTTCCGTGATCACCGCTTTCAGGCCTGCGGCCGCCGCTTCCTCGTCCTCGCCCGTACAGGTGACCCGCAGAAAATCCCCGCATTTCGCCCCGAGGGACATCAGGGCAAAAATCCGTTTGGCGTCCGCTTTTTTGCCCTTGCATTCCACTTCGATCGCACTGCCGTATTTCTTGGCCTCCGACACGATGAGCCCCGCCGGGCGGGCATGAATCCCCAGTTCGTCCCGGATTGCATATTCAAAAGTCATAACCTTTACCTCCTACCTTTTCCACAAAACTTGTTCCGCTTATGTTCATCCCTGTTTTATCCCTGCGTTAACTCTGCCGTCCGACTTTTGCGGTACTTCCCGCGCCGGTTCCTACTCGCGGTAGTGAAGGGGTAACATCTCATATCGCCGGCAAAGGCAATCTCCGTCTATGCGCAGCGTATAACATTCGGGATACAGCCGCGTCGTCAGAACGGCTTCCCCGTCGTTCAGATAGATTTCGCAGACGGATACGTCCAGAAAAATCCGGGCGCATTTTGCCGCCGTCGCCGCCCGCCGCACTTCCCGGCCCCGTCCTGCCGGCGAGAAAAAACGCAACACTACTTCGCTTTCCCCGAACGAAAGGGACAGCGCGCCGCACAGTTCCACCCGGGTGCCCGGCGCAATCGATCGGAGCAAGAGCTCGAAACTGTCCGATTCTTCCTCCGCGGACAATTCCCTGCCCCTCAGACTTTCCAGTTCCGGAGCGGGATTTTGCAAAAGTCCCCTCTTTCCTGCCGTCAGCACGCGGGGCATGGTGAGCGCGCCCTGCCAACCCTCGGCAACAGTGGGAAGATTGTCATAAGGGGCGTCCGGCATCCCGATCCAACCGTACAGAATCCGCCTCGTTCCGTCCCAAAAAGTCTGCGGCGCATAAAAATCGAATCCGAAGTCCCATTCGCGGAAATTATCTTCCGAAACAGCGCCTTCAAAATAACCGGAAGCGTAGCGATTCTGATAGCGGTACCGTTCATGCGGCATCCCCTGCGGGGAAACGCAGAGATACTCCCGGCCGTCCAGGCGGAAAAAATCCGGACATTCCCACATATACCCGAACGGCTTTTTCGTCGTGAGGATTTCTTCCAGCGAAAAATTTTCGCCGTCCGCGGATTGATAGCGGAGAACCGCCCCTTTGTCCCCTTTCAGCCGCCCGCCGAGAAACATTTCATACCGCTTTTCCGTCCTGTTCACCTTCGGGTCACGGATATGCCTCGTAAATTCCGCGGGATAGTCCTCCGTACGCAACAGAACCTGTTTTTTCCCGAGCGCAATCCCGTCCTCCGAACGAATCAGAACGGTGTTGGATTCCCGGCCGTCCGAAATATAGTCATACGCCTTGTCCTTATGCTTGACGTTTCCCGTATAATAGAGCCGGAATCCTTTTCCCTCCGGCACGACGCTGCCCGAATAAGCGCCGTCCTCGTCAAAAGGAGCGTCGGGATAAATTTTCATTCCCTCATATGTCCAGACGAGCAGATCGGGACTGGTATACAGTCCCCAGCCGTGCATGCCCCTGCCGTCGGCGCTCTCCGGCGCATACTGGAAAAATACATGGTACCTTCCGCGAATCTTCGACAGTCCGTTGGGATCGTTCATCCAGCCGACGGGCGGC
>DVMZ01000055.1 GCA_018714725.1 Candidatus Scatosoma pullistercoris | reverse complement strand
GCAAAGACAGGGGAATTTTACCGCAAGGCCTTGACAATGCCCCTTATTTTTCTTATAATAAAGCAGGATAAAAATACTTTGAAAATCCGGATCCATAGAGGAAAAACGAATGGGTTTCCGCGAGCGCCGCTTTTGGCCGCAAGGACGGGCGGAAGCGGGGAGAAGAAGTCGGAAATCAGCCGGAAATCGGCGGACAAGCCGCCCGGGAAGGCGCGGGAAGAGTCCGAAGGGGAATCCGGAAAGGAGAAATCATGAAAGCAGTCATCATCGGGGGCGTCGCGGGCGGCGCCACGGCGGCGGCGAGAATCCGTCGTCTGGACGAGAGCGCGGAAATCGTCATCATCGAGCGTTCGGGTTATATTTCCTATGCCAATTGCGGCCTGCCGTATTATATCGGCGGGGTGATCGGGGACTTTGACGAACTGACTTTGCAGACGCCCGAAAATTTCCGCCGGCGTTACCGGATCGACGCGCGCGTGCGCGAGGAAGCGGAAGCGATCGATCCCGTCCGCAAGCGCGTGAGAATCCGCCGCCTGGAAACGGGGGAGGTTTACGAGGAAAGCTATGACAAGCTCCTGTTGTCCCCGGGCGCAAAACCCGTGGTGCCGGCATTGGAGGGGACGGACAGCGACCGGCTGTTTACGTTGCGCACCGTCGAGGACACCATCGCCATCCGGCGGTTTGTCGAGGAGCGGGCGCCCCGTTCCGCCATCCTGATCGGCGGCGGCTTCATCGGCCTGGAAATGGCGGAAAATCTCCGCGGGCTAGGCCTGGACATTTCGGTGGTACAGCGTTCGGGGCACCTTTTCAACGTATTCGACGAAGACATGGCTGCCGGAATTCATGCCGAAATGCGCCGCCGGGGCGTAAAGCTCTTTCTCAATGCCGACGTGACGGGGTTTGAAACGACGCCGGAAAAGATCGTCGTGAAGCTCCGGGACGGCAGCCGTATCGATTCGGAAATGACCGTTCTCGCCGTGGGCGTGCGGCCAGATGTGGAACTGGCGGAAAAAGCGGGCCTGGAGCTCGGCCCCCGGGGCGGCATCCGCGTCAACGCGCGCATGGAAACGTCTGTAAAGGACATTTATGCGGTGGGAGACGTCGTGGAAGTCGCCGATTTTGCGACGGGAAAACCCGCGCTGATTGCTTTGGCGGGGCCTGCGAACAAGCAGGGCAGAATTGCGGCGGACAACATCTGCGGGCTGGATTCCGAATACAGGGGAACGCAGGGTTCGTCCGTCATCCGTCTGTTCTCGATGACGGCGGCTTCCACGGGCATGACGGAAGCCCGCGCCCGGAAAGAGGGGATTGACTACGGAAAAGTCATCCTTTCTCCCGCCAACCATGCGTCTTATTATCCGGGTGCGCGCACGATGACCGTCAAAGTACTGTATGCCCGTCCGTCGCTGAAAATTCTCGGCGCGCAGATTCTCGGGTACGAAGGGGTGGACAAACGCCTGGACGTGATCGCCACGGCGATGCGGTGCGGACTGACCGTCACCGCGCTCAAAGATCTCGAGCTTGCTTATGCTCCTCCTTATTCTTCCGCGAAAGACCCCGTCAATATGGTGGGTTTTGTGGCGGAAAACGTCGAGACGGGAAAGCTCCGGCAGTTTTTCGCGGAGGAAGTGGACGGGCTGCCGCGGGACGGCAGCGTTGTGCTCCTCGACGTCCGAACGCCGGGCGAATATGCCCGCGGGCACGCCGAAGGGTTTGTCAACATTCCGCTCGACGAGCTTCGGGAACGGCTGGGAGAGCTGGAAAAACCGGAAGCGCCGGGAAAGATGCCGGAAGGGAAAAAGACCGTGTATGTGATGTGCCAGTCGGGGGTGAGGAGTTATCTCGCCTGCCGGATTCTGATGCAGCACGGTTTCGACTGCCGTAATTTTGCGGGCGGATACCGCTATTTTGAAACGGTGCGGCGGGAGCGGTGCCCGGCGGCGGAAACCCGGCCGTGCGGCGCGGATAAAAATTGACGAAAAGAAGTTTCTGCGGTTGACAATGCCGGAACGAAGTGATAAAATATTGCGTGAAAAAAATAAAGAAAGGAGTCTGTATCATGAATACGGTAAAAATCGATAAAAAGAACTGCCTTCTGATCGCCCATCGCGGCGTTTCGGGCCTGGAAAGAGAAAATACCTGCGCGGCGTTTGTCGCGGCGGGCGTCAAGACCTATTACGGAATCGAGACGGACGTCCACGTCACCGCCGACGGGAAATATGTCATTTTCCACGACGACGATCTGAGACGGGTGGCCGGGCTGGAAACCAATGTCGAAAAGAGCACTTTTGAGGAGCTTTCCAAAATCCGCCTGCCCGATATGGACGGAAACACCCGCTCCGATCTCTGCCTGCCGGCGCTTAACGATTATGTCGCCATCTGCCGCAAGTATGACAAGACCGCGGTGCTGGAACTCAAAAGCCGGATCACCCGGGAACACATCGGGAAAATCGCAGCCGTCGTCAAAGACATGGGGTGGTTCAATCGCACTGTTTTTATTTCCTTTAACGGCGATAACCTCGTTGATCTGAGAGAACTTTGCCCCGATGCTGAAATTCAGTTTCTGGCGGGAGAAGCGACGGAAGAGAATTTCCGGTTTATGGAAAAATATCATTTGGGCGCCGATCTGTATTGGGAATGCCTTACGCCGGAATATATCGCCCGCCTGCACGGCGCGGGGCTGAAAGTCAACTGCTGGACGGTGGATAAACCGGAAGCCGCAGAGAAACTTATTGAAATGGGCGTCGATTTCATTACGACCAATATTCTCGAATAAACGGTTTTTTCGGACAATTTTTCCGAAGAGAGGTTTTGTCCGCGTAAACCGGTGAAAAAGGGAAAAGCGGCCGCCGACGGGAAAGGCGGTTTTGAGCGGTAACCGGTGCCGGCGGCGAAGAAAAAAGACGAGGGAAAAAGAAAGGCAAACAGAATGAGAGAAGAGGCCGGCGCTTCCGGAGTTTTCCGGAAGCGCCGGCAGGCGTAAAAGGAGTTTGTTTGCACAGGGAGTTTTGTCCGGTATAAA
>DVMZ01000054.1 GCA_018714725.1 Candidatus Scatosoma pullistercoris | reverse complement strand
CGACGTAATCGTAAAGACGATCAGGCAGAGTACCAACCCCGCATACGCGGCGACGTCCGAAACATGTCCACGCACATATCTGCCCGCCAGAGAAAGAAACTTTTTCACTTTGTTTTCGTTTTTGATTTCTTCCATAACACACCTCAGATCATCGAACCGATTATGTCGGTCTCTTTCAGATCGGCGCTCCGCATAAATTCTCCGGATACCGCAAAATCTTTCAGAATAATGATTTTATCCGCCATGCCGATCAGTTCGGGCAGTTCTTCGCTGATGAGAAGAATGGCTTTGCCCTCCTTCTTCATCTGTGCGATGAACGCATACATGGCCTGCTTTACGCCGATGTCCACGCCGCGGGTCGGACAATCCATGATGATCACGTCGCTGCCCTTCGCCGTCCATTTTGCAAAGCTGACTTTCTGCTTGTTGCCGCCCGAAAGCGTCGATACGAGCTGACGAGGAGAATTGCATTTGATCAGATAACGCTCCACTTCCCGTTTCACCAGACTCTTTTCCTTAAGGGGATTGATGAAGGTAAAGCGGGAGATCGCATCCAGCGATGGGAACGTGATGTTGTCGGCGATAGAAGCCGACAGAATCAGCGCTTCGGTGTCCCGGTCCTTGCTGACATATCCGATGCCGCTCCGGATCGCCGTAAGCGGATCGGTGATTTTCTTCCCGTTTTTATATACGCCGCCGGAAGAGAGTTTTTCCAGGCCGAACCCCGCCCTGCCGATCAGGCGCATGCCGCAACCGCTCAGGCCGCCGAAGCCGATGATTTCGCCCTTGTGCAGCTGCAGGCTGAAATTTTTGACGGGACCTACCGACACGTCGCGGAATTCAAGCGCGACTTCTTCCAAATGCGAGACGTCGTAATCGCTGCGGTAATAAGCGTCGCCGATCTCCCGGCCGACCATCATATAACGAATCCGCTCGGGCGCGCCCGGCTGACGCATTTCTTCTCCGGTCAGATTTCCGATGATATCCCCGTCGCGCAAAACGGTGAGGTCGGTGCACTGTTCGAGAATTTCGTTCATATCGTGCGAAATGAAAATGACCGCCTTATTCTGTTCCGCCAGCTTTTTCATGAGCCCGTAAAACAATTCGCGAGCGTCGAATGAAAGCGCCGTGGTCGTTTCGTCCACCACCAGAACTTCGGTATCGGAGGAAATGGAACGCACGATCTCGATCATCTTCCGGTCCTCGAAAGAATACTTGTCGATGACGTCCGCCGCGCTGATTTTTCCGATCCCGAACGAATCGAGCAGCTTCTGTGCCTCGGCGATCATCTTTCTCATATTTACAACGCCGAAAGTCGAAAATTTTTCAATCTGACCCGCGAAGATGTTTTCCGCAACCGTACAGCCGCGTATGGTGTTCGATTCCTGTAAGATCATGCAGACGCCCTGCTCCTGCGCCTCCGCCATCGTGGAGGGATTCCAGGGCTTTCCCTTGTACTCCATACTGCCGGAAGTCGCTTTCTGCATTCCCGCCATGATCGACGTGAGCGTCGATTTCCCGGAACCGTTTTCGCCGATCAGACCGCGGATCTCCCCGCGCCGTACTTCAAAATCCACGCCGTTGAGCGCATTTACCGGCCCGAACTTTTTGACGATGTCTTTACAAACGAGAATCACTTCATTTCCCATTTCCTTCAAGCCTCCGCCTCCTTGCCTTTTCTGAAACCATTATACTATTCTTTTTTCCGTTTTGCAATAGCGGAATTTAACGCGTTTGATTCGTATTTTTTTGATATTCCGCGCTCTTTCCCCGCCGCTTAAAAAGACAAAAGAGAAAAAATTGCACCGTTTTTCCGAAAAACAGATGAAAAAATTGAACTTATCTTGACGGCACTCTTTTTTTATGTTATACTGATAAAGGAGGGAAAATCATGAAGAAAATCCGGCTTTTGCAAAATATCACGGGGTTGCAGATCGAGCTTTCGGTCGTGCACTTTTTCGGAGAAGAGGAAAATTTTGCCACGGTTCCGGAGCTCATTTTCGTCGCGCAGGGAATGTTGTCCGTCCTCACGCAAACGGGAACGCATCCGGAAGGACAGGAAGATATTTTTCTGCTGAACACCGGGGAAAAATATTCCGCGTTTTCAGACGAATGCGTCATCGTTTCCCTGAAACTGGATCCGTCTCTGTTTCTGGAACACGACGATATCATTTTCGACTGCAATTCCGGCGGCTCTCCGGCCAAAGAAAAATACTACAACCTCAAACACCTTCTGGCACGGCTGGTCAAAATTTCCGCGGATACGGCGCAGCGCCTGGAATATCTGACGCGGTCCATATTAAATCTCCTCATCCATGAATTGTGTACCAATTTCAAGGGCGAAAAGAAAAATTCTCTGCAATCGAAAAAATATCTGGAGCGGCTGGACCTGCTGACCGGGTACATCAACGAAAATTTCCGCGACAACCTGTCTTTGAGCGACGTCGCGGAATATGCGCACCTTTCCGTGCCCTACCTCTCCACTTTTTTCGATAAATATTTCGGAATGAGTTTTCTGACCTATTACACCAACGTCCGGTTGCACCATGCGGTGGCACAGCTGATGAGCAGCGACGAATCCATCGAAAAAATCGCGCTGGACAACGGATTTTCCGATCCCCGCGCATTCGTTTCCGCTTTCCGGAAAAAATACGGCACCCCGCCCAGCGTCTACCGCAAAAAAAATGCCTCCTTCCCGCAGGAAAGCGCAGGACAGGAACGACAAGAAGATCTGAATTCCAACTATCTCTATACGTTGGCGAAATACCTGCCCCCTCTGAACGGGCCGAAAAGCGAAAACAGCTTCCCCGTTTCCCAGAATTTTTCGGAAGAAAAAATCGATCTGTCCGGCAGCACTTCTTCCGAAAAAGGATACCTTACCCATAATTTCCGGAAAATGACCAGCGTCGGCCGCGCCAAAGAACTGTTGTATGACGACGTACGGGAAATGCTGGAAGAATGGCAGAAGGAAATGAAATTCGAATACATCAAGTTTCACGGGATTCTCTCCGACGATATGCTCTTTTACAGCGAGGACAAAGACGGAAATCCCGTATACAGCTTTGTGATGATCGACAAAGTCCTGGACTATCTGCTCACCATCGGGCTCAAACCGATCATCCAGTTTTCCTTTATGCCCGGACAACTCGCCCTGCACCCCGAAAACAGCGTGTTTTTCCACCCGATGATCATCAGTCCTCCGAAAAGCTACGAAAAATGGGACGCCATGATCGCCGCGCTGATGAACCATTGGATCGAGCGATATACGCACAAAGAAGTGCGCAGCTGGCTGTTCTGCGTCTGGA
>DVMZ01000004.1 GCA_018714725.1 Candidatus Scatosoma pullistercoris | reverse complement strand
CGAGCCGGACAAAATTGTCAAAACCCATGTTCCGCCCCATCTCGTTGCGGATTTTTACGAGTTTGTCGAAAATTTCCTCCATTTCCCGCTCGTGTTCGGCGAAAAATTCGGAATATTTCTTCCACGCCGACTTTCTGACCTCACGATCGGGCGAAGAAAAATATTTCCGGATGCCGTACAGATTGCAGGTCTCTCCGTTGAACGGAATTTTGCAGGCCGCCATAATTCTCTGATAGCGATCTACCAGTTCGTTCTCTTCCTGCATGAGAGAAATATTCTTTTCCGAAAAGCTGTCCACCCCCAATTTTACGCTTTTCAGGAAAAAGTCTCCGTATTCCACGTCGATGTCCTTCCGGAAAGGACTGTTGAGGAGCGAAACGGAAAACGCCTGAAAATAGGGCATCACTTCCGGGGACCGGAGGTTGATGTACCGATCCTCCTCCTCGTAGAATTTGTCCGACGTGTCCAGCGTATGGCGGATAGAGGCCACCGTCGTCATCGTCGAAACGCGGGCGGAATAGGCCTCGCCTTCCTGGATACAGGCTTTGACTTTTTCATAGCTATTTGCGTTCTGAACTTTTTCGTTGAGCGCAATGTAAAAATTTTTCAACGCTTCAAAATCCGGCCGTTCATAACGGATTTCTCCGAATGTCGTAAACTCTTTCATAGAATACTCCTGACTGTAAACTCCTGTCCGTCTTTTCTGCCCGGACGTATATCCCGCTCAGCCGATCAGATCGTAATTGACGCTCTGATAGAACAATTCCCGGATTTTTTCCGGGGCCTTCGTCTGTGCCAGAATCCACATGAGTTTTGCGAGAATGCTCTCGTAGGTCATGTCATAGCTCTCGAGCAGGGAGAAGCGGTTTTTCAGGCCGCGGCCCACGCGATAAATACTCATATCGCTGCCCTCGCTCTGCACCTGCGTCGTGACGACGAGCGTCTTTCCCTTATCCTGCCATTTCCCGATCACATCGTAAAACCCGTAATACTCCCCGTCCGGGATGCCGCCCGTGCCGTAACCGGAAAGCACCACCGCGTCATTGAGACGAAAACATACGTCCAGCAACTCGCTGTCCATGCCGGGCGTCAGACTGATGAGCCCGACCCGCCTGTTCAGGCGGAGAGAAAACTCGGGTTTTTCACTTTTGGGCGTTGTGATATAAGTGATGACCTTTCCGTCGCGTATACGCGCCAATTCGGGAAAATCCACACTGTCAAACGCATTATAGCTCTTTGTCCGGATTTTTTTTGCGCGCGTTCCGGCAATCACCTTGCCCTGAAAAACAATCACCACATCGCAGGCCTTTTCCGAAGACGCATACAGAAAACTGTCGCGGAGATTGATTCTTCCGTCCGTATCCTCCCGGTCAATGGGTTTTTGCGAGCCCGTCAGCACAATCGGCTTGGGAGAATGCTGCACCATGTACGAGAGCACCGCGGCCGTGTATGCCATTGTGTCCGTACCGTGACAGATGACAAAACCGTCGTATTCATCGTATTTGTCCCGTATGATTTCGGCGATCCGGACCCAGTGTTCCGGCGTAATATTGGTGCTGTCAATGTTGAAAATCTGGACGGAATCGGGGGTGCAGAATTCCCGGATTTCAGGAACCATGCTTAAAAGTTCTTCGGGCGTAAGCCCCGGTTCCAGCCCCTCCGCGCCGCCGCGGGAAGCGATCGTCCCGCCCGTCGCAATCATCAGTATCTTTTTCATATACCCTTTGTTTTTGCCCCGTCAGAGGGATTTTTATGCTATTATTATAGTCTTTTTTGCCGACATAGTCAAATACAGGAAACGGATTTTTGCAAAAACCTCAAATTTTACGCCGCGCGGAAATCCGCGCGGCGTACATGCGATCCCGATTTCTTGCCCAATCACGATTCTCTTCCGTTCGCTTTGCACCGCGTCAGTTTCTGCGCCGGAGAATGTCCCCTTGCGCCAGCCTGTACGGACAGGCGATTTTATAAGTGCCCAGAACGAGTTTTGCGTCCTCCGACCGTTCTCCCGTCCCGTCAAACATGTCTTGCACCGGAAAAGACTTTCCGAAATTTTCTCCCGGAGAAAGCACTTCCAGCTCGTCGCCCGCATGAAAGCGATTGCGCATCTGCACGACGGCAAACCCGTCTTCCATACCGAGCACATTGGCGATATAAGTGCAGTTTCCTTTGGTCTGATTGTCCCGGTAGCTGACCGTTTGCGGATTTTTTCCGCAGACAAATGCCTCGGTGTATTCCCGGTGCGCCACGTTGTCCAGTTCCCCGCAGAGTTTTTCCGCATTTCCTCCGTCCATCGCGCGACGATAGGCGTTGATCACGGTGGCGAGATAGTATTCGCTCTTCATCCGGCCCTCTATTTTGAAGGAATCCACCCCGGCTTTTTCCAGTTCCGAAAGCCGGAAAAAGAGATTGAGGTCTTTGCTGTTGAGCAGATAGGTTCCCTGCGCGTCCTCTTCGACGGGCAGAGAAAATTCTTCGCCCGCGGAATTGGAGGTCTGAAGCCGGTAGCTCCGGCGGCAGGCCTGCACGCAGGCGCCGCGGTTGGAAGGACGGCCGTCGAGATAGTCGGACAGGAGACACCTGCCGCTGTAAGAAATGCACATCGCGCCGTGTACGAACACTTCGATTTCCGTTTCCGGAACGAAATCCTTGATTTCCGCAATTTCCGGAAGGGACAGCTCCCGCGCGAGAATCACGCGCGAAATTCCCTGTTCCGACCAGAATTTTACGGCATATTTATTGGTCGTATTCGCCTGGGTGGACAAGTGCAGCGGCAACCCGGGCGCCGATTTTTTCGCCGCATAAATCACGCCGGGATCGCTTACAATCGCCGCATCCGCGCCGGATTCCCGCAAAAAAGAAAAATAGTCGGAGAGTGCCCCGAAATCGGGATTTCTGGCAAAAATATTCACTGCGACGTAAAGTTTTTTGCCGAGAGCGTGCGCGCGCTCCGCCGCTGTCCGCAATCCGTCCTCCGAAAAATTGTCTGCAAAAGATCGGAGAGAAAAGGCTTTCCCTCCGACATACACCGCGTCTGCGCCGAAATACAGCGCCGTTTCCAGTTTGGAAGCATTGCCCGCGGGGGCAAGAAGTTCCGTTTTCATCATACACCTTTTTTCCTGAGTACGGAAAGCGCCACGCCGTCTCCTACGTCCAGTACAGAAGTGATCCAGTCCGGATCCTCCGTGACCGCTTTCAGATAGTCCCGGATTTTTCCGACGATGGACTGCCGCTTTTGCGGAGTCGGCTTTTCGCCGCTCACCCAGCCGTATAAAAGCACATCGTCCGCAAAGAGCATTCCGCCCGGCCGGAGCAGACGTTTCAGATCAAAGAGATATTTCTCGTACTGCGCTTTGGGGCCGTCGAGAAAGACAAAATCGAATGTGCCGTTCATCATGGCCAGAATTTCCCCCGCGTCGCCGAGATAGCAGGTGGCGCGGTCCGAAAAGCCGAGCGTTTTCAGATTTTTCTTCGCTTCCCGCCAGCGGTCCTCTTCCACTTCGATCGTGACGAGATGCGCCTGCGGGCAACAACCGAGCATCGCCGCCGCGGAAAGACCCACCGCCGTACCGATTTCCAGGATTCCGGAAGGACGGACGGCGGCGAGCTGTAATAAGAGAAAATTCAAAGTTTCCTCATCGGCGACGGGAATTCCGCGCGAAAGCGCGTCTGCGCGGAGCGCTGAAATCCGCTCGTCAACGGGTGCATGCACCGGCAATGCCGCATATTTCATAACCGCAGCCTCACCTGAAAAATCAGACTTCCAGCACCGATACGACGATGAGCGGGGATTGCTTGGCCTTTTTGAAAATATAGTTCTTCAAAGCCTTTTTGACAACAGCCGCCAATTCCTCTTTATTGCCGCTCTCATAATCGTATTGCTCAATCGCCTTGCAGACCACCGAACGGATTTCCCTGTCCTCTTCCCGATTCCCCGCAAAAACAAAACCGCGACATTCGATGACCGGATCGTTGATGACATAATTGCCCGTCACCGCAATCGCAACGGAAAAAATTCCTTCCGCCGACATGCGAAGCCGGTCTTTCATCACTTCGCTGGTGCCGTAATCCTCAAAGCCTTCGCCGTCGATCAAGCGGGTGCCCGCCGGGAAATTCTCGCCGAGACGAATGGAATCGTCCGTCAGTTCGACGCAGTTTCCGATTTCGGTAATCAGAATATTGCGCTCGGGCATCCCCAGCTCTTCCGCCAGAAGCGCATGCCGTTTCAGATGCCGGTATTCGCCGTGTACGGGAATAAAAAAGCGGGGATTGAGCAAATTGTGCAGAATTTTATGCTCTTCCTGGCAGGCATGTCCGGAGACATGGATTTTTTCCAGGCTTTCATACACTACGTTCGCGCCCTTTTTATAGAGATTGTTGATGACCCGGTAAATCATTTTTTCGTTGCCGGGAATGGGGCTGGCGGAAATGATGATGGTATCGTTGGACCCGATCGTCACTTTATTGAAATCCCCCGACGCCATTCGCGTGAGCGCGCTCATCGGCTCCCCCTGCGTGCCCGTCGAAACGATCAGAAGTTCCCCGTCAAACAGGTTTTTGCTCCGCTCGATCTCGATCAGAACGCCTTCGGGGATTTTCAGCTCTCCGATTTTCACCGCGGCGTCCACGACCTTGAACATACTCCTGCCCGACAGCGCCACTTTGCGGCGGTATTTGACCGCGAGATCGATGATCTGCTGCAGGCGGTGAATGTTGGAGGCAAATGTGGCGATGATCAGTCTCCGGTTCATGTTCTCCGAAAACAGGTGATCGAGCGTCGTTCCCACCACCGTCTCGCTCATCGTATAGCCCATCCGCTCGATGTTGGTCGATTCGCCCAAATAGAGCAGTACGCCTTCCCGGCCGATCTCCGCAATCCGAGCCAGATCGATCGCCTTTCCGGACACGGGAGTAAGATCGATTTTGAAATCTCCGCTGTGATAAATGAGCCCGTACGGCGTACGGACGGCCAATGCCACCGCGCCCGAAATCGAGTGATTGACATTGATGAATTCCACTTCAAAAACGCCCAGTTTTACTTTATCTCCGGGGCTTACCACTCTTTCCGTGACATTCTGGATACGATGCTCCTGTATCTTGTTGTCCGCGAGCATCAACGTCAGTTTCGTGCCGTAAATCGGAGTCCCGGAATTGAGTTCCTTCATCAGATACGGAATGCCGCCGATATGGTCTTCATGGCCGTGCGTCAGCAGCACTCCCCGCACTTTATCCCGGTTCTGTACGAGATAGGTGATATCGGGTACCACGAGATCGATGCCGGGCATGTCCTCGGTGTTGGGGAAAGTGATCCCCGCGTCGATGACAATGATGTCATTGCCGTATTCGATCGCGGTCATATTCTTTCCGACTTCTCCCACGCCGCCGAGAAAGAGAATTTTTACGGGCTTTTTCTTTTTAAGCCCCTTGCGTTTTTCCGAAAATTCCGGCTCCTCGATTGTCCGCCTTACTTCCGGCAAAGGACGACGGCCGGATTGCCTTTTGCGTTCCGCGGTGCGAAGCTCTTCATTCCCGCCGGACGCGGCGGCTGCCTCCGGCCGATCTTTGGGTTCCGGTTTCGGCGTGCGGACCTTCTGCTGCAGGCGGAACACCGACTGCACGGGCGATTTTGAAGGTTGCATTGCAGTGCCCGTCCCATTCCCGGAGGAACGAGACGCGGCACGGTTCTTCGCAAAACGCGTTTTTGATTCGCTTTCCGGCGCATCCGAAGAAAGGCGGCTGCGGCCGGAATACTTCCGATCTTGCTGTTTGTTATTCACTTTTTCTATTCTTCTCCTCAAGGACATTTTGCCCTTTCATGAAATAGAGAGCCGAAAATCGTAAAATTATCAGCTCTCCCTTTCCTATTCTTATGTATGATTTCTGTTTGATTTTACCTGTCGGGATCAATTGAAATCCAACACAACTTTCTTTTCTTTGGTCACCTTGATCAGCCCTTCTTCCAAAAGCTGCTTCGTCGATTCGTGGCGGAATTCTTCCACATAATCAACCGTCTCAAAATTATCCCGTTTTTCCGTACCGAGTTTTTCGGCAAGGAATCCGACCAGCCGCAACGCCTTCTTGAGACCTGCGTCACTCTTGACTTTTACCATGAACGGCGTGCTCTCATAGGCTCTCTGCCCGCCCACGTCTTTCTGATGGTATACCGTCGTCTTGTATTCGGGATCATTGGGATCCAGCGCCAGATAGAAGCACAGCGTCTTTCCGCAAATATTCAGTTTCGCAACGGTGTCCCGACCGAAATTGAATCTGTCTCCGTGCCAGCTGAGGTTGGAATTGAGCCGCTTATACGAAGTAAGTTCGTTCTTGATGTCGCTGTAATACTGTTTGACCGCAGGATCACTCTGCTTCATCTTCGCGGTAAAGCTGCGCTTCAGACGAATGACCAAACCCGTATCCGCATCCACCAGATTATCGCCTTCGGCCTCTTCATAGGCCGCCGCTTCCGCCGTCGTCACGGCAATCTCCGTTTCGATGGTTGACTGCGAACTGGAAACAATCTCTCCTCCCTCGGAAAGCAATTCTTCGGGCGCCGTTTCTTCAACGGGTTCCTCGGCGGGTTCTTCCGTTGCCGCAGTCTCTTCTGCCGCAACTTCCTCTTCAACGGGAATTTCTTCAACGGGAATTTCTTCAACAGGAGCTTCTTCAACCGTTTCGGCTTCTTCCGCAACCTCTTCGGCAACGGGCTCCGCCTCCTCAACAGCTTCCGCCGGCTCTTCAACCGCAGGAGCCGCTTCCTCGGCGACCTCTTCACAAACTTCTTCCGCGGCCTCTTCGGCAACGGATTCTTCCGCTGTCTCCGAAATTTCCTCGGCTTCCGCCGGAGCTTCTTCTGCCGCCTCTGTCTGAGCTTCTTCGGCAACCTCCTCCTGCGCCGCGGCTTTTTCCGACATCGGGCATTCCGCCTTCATCTTTTCCACAACCGCATCGGCGATCTTCCCGGCGCCCTCTTCGTCGACGAGAATGTCAAACGCGGGAAGGCTGATCTTTCCGGCTACTTCGTCGGAGAGAGTTTCGTAATCGATTTCCGTCTTCTCGGGCTGAGGAACGACGATCTTTTCAGCCACTTTGTCGGAAAGAGTTTCATAATCGATCTCAATCTGTTCGGGCTGAGGAACGACGATCTTTTCGGCAACTTTATCGGTCACCGATTCCATATCAATCGCGGAGACAACGTTTTCGGCAATCGACTTGGCGCCCTCTTCGTCGACAACCACGTCGTATGTAGGAGGTTCGGGCTGAGGCACAACCACCTTCTGCGCCACCATTTCCGAAAGCAGATCATAATCGATCTCTTCGGGTTTGGGCACTTCGACTTCGGGCATGACGATTTTTTCGACGACTTTCTCGGAGAGACCTTCGTAATCGATGCCTTCCGTGACTTTATCGGAAATGCCTTTATAATCGATGCCTTCCGTCACCATCTCGGAAATGCCCTTATAATCGATTCCGTCTGCCACACACCGGGCAATCTTTTCGGCGCCCTCTTCGTCCACCACGATATCGTAATCCGATTCGTTGGACATACCGGCCTCGACGATTTCGGCAATCCGGTCATAGTCGACGGGATCGGGAATGACTTCCGCAGCTTTCGCCGCCTGATAAACCCTGTCATAGTCGATCGCTTCCGCCTGAGGCATACGCTCGGCAATGTTCTGCGCCATGACCGCATAATCGATTTCTTCCGGCTGAGGCATCTGCTCGACAATGCTCTGCGCCATGACCGCATAATCGATCGCTTCCGGCTGAGGCATCTGCTCGACAATGTTCTGTGCCATGACCGCATAATCGATTTCTTCCGGCTGAGGCGTTCTTTCCGCCACCGTTTCGGAAATCCGATCATAATCCACAGCTTCGGACATTCTCGCCGCAACGGCATCCGCAAGCCTGTCATAATCGATCGGTTCGGGATCGGCGGGCGCGGGCATCTTCGCGATGATCATATCGGACAGCTTCTCGTAATCGATTTCCGGAGCCTGTACTTCGGGCAGCGCGATCTTCGATGCAACCGCCTCCGCCAGCGTTTCGGGATCCATTTCGGAAATTGCCTGAGCCACTGCGGCCGCAATATTCGCCGCAAGCACTTCTTCATCGAGAGCGGCGGGTTTGATGCTCTCCGCGGCTTTGATGAAATTCTCGTCGATACGGCGATAATCCACCTTTTCGGGATAAGGAAGGGATTCCACCACTTTCTCCGCCGTACCGTAAACGATGCGTTCATAATCGACGTCCGCGGGAACAGCGGTTGCTTCCGCCGTGCGACCGTCACGGACCAGCTCCGCAACTTTTTCGCTCACTTCCTCGACGATGCGGGTGTAGTCGATATTTTCCGCGACGGGAATCGCCGCGACGGCATCGAGAACTTCTTTATTGTGAGAAGCGATGCTCGATTCCGTTTTCTCTATGACGGTTTCGGTGATTTTGTCATAATCGACGAGAGACTCATAATCGGGCGTCGTCCGGGACGCCAGCTCGTCAAGCTTTTCTTTGATCTCCGCAAGGGCCTTGTCGATCTCTTCAAGGAGTTCGACCTTCCCCTCCACGGTTTCCAGCTTCGTGAGCACGTCGTCTTTCAGAATACCGGACAGCGATTCATAAATCATCTGATTCTGCTGATACCCGTATTTGAGTTCACGCACCATCGACTGCGCGGTCTGCGCGTTGGTTTCCACCGAGGACTCCGTTTCTTTCTGAACGGACTGATACAGCGAACTGGCTTGCAGCGCGTTGTATTTGAGCTCGTTCATCAGCTCTTTTTTCACTTTCTGCAAATCGTACGACAGGCCGTTGTACAACCCCTCGATCATAAGGGCCGTTTCATTTCCCCGCGGAGGTACGTTCGCATAAGCATGAGAAGGAGTCTGCTTCTGGTTGTTGTTGCCGTAATCCGTCATATCACACCTCAATTTGTCTTATTCGCTTGCAAAAAATCGGATAAGCCTTATATCGCTACCATTTTACACCATTTCCGCAAAAAAGTAAATACCCTTAGCGAAAATTTTTTCGTTTTTTTGCATTTTTTTCCGACAGCCGTTTTTAAGGAACACCCGAGCACCCCTTCCCTGCCCTCTTCCGAGCCCCCGGCACAAAGAGAAGCAACCAGGTGTCAGATAAAAAAACAGACTAAAAATGCAAAAACCACCGGATTTTTTCTTTACGGCTTTTATTATAACACATCTTGTTCGTGCGGTCAAGGGTTTTGAGAAAAATTCTCTTTCCAAAGTATAAAAAATTGCTAAAAACTTACAATTCTCCCCTCAAAATCCGTTTTTTGGTTCTCCGACGGCTTTTTTTTCTTCACTGCGGACATGCCCCCGGAATTCTGTCCGCCGGAATCTGCAAGCGGCAATCCTTTTCCCCGTTCCCGTCATCTTGAAGCTCCGCCTCGAAACCAAACGGAGAGCGCGGCTTCCCCGCAAGGGGCGCCGCGCTCTCCGCAGATTCCCTGCCGGCCGGAACAATCGGGTTCCGGCCGGCAGAATTTATTTCTTTCCGTTCTTTCCGGGATCGAGATGCGGCGTTGCGTGATTGCCCTCCGCAAATTCCCGATACCCCTGCACAGGCGTTTCATCCTTCATCGCCATGATGTATTCCGCATACTGTTCTTCCGTCAGTTTAGGCACTTTTCCGTTCTTTGAAGATTTACTCATGATTGTATCTCCGAAAAAAGAATTTGAAAAAAGTATGCCCTGTTTTCCGGATTTTATTCCTCTTCCGTCAGAGCAGGATACAGATGACTCCGCCTCTGCCCTCGTTGACGATCCGGGTGATCGTGCGGCGCATTTTTTTCCTGAGGTCGGGCGACATGGCTCCGGCTTTCTCTTCCAGCCCTTCCGAAACCAGTTCCCGCAAGGTCTTTCCGAAAATGTTGGTGGCCCAGACTTTTTCGGGATATTCCTCATAATCTGCGAGAATTTCCCGTACGAAGTCCTCTCCCTGTTGCTGAGTGCCGATGATCGGGTTCACTTCGCCGGTCACTTCCACTTTGACGATGTGGTAACTGGGCGCCGTCGCCCTGAAGTTCACGCCGTACCCGGAGCCCTTGCGGATGAGTTTCGGCGCTTCCAGCGACATATCCTCCTCGCCCGGCGCCACCGTGCCGTACCCGTTTGCTTCCGCTTCCTCAAATGCCTCTCTGATCCTGTCATAACTGCGCTTGGAATCCGCGAGGGACTTCACATAGCGCATCAGGCTGAAGTCGTCGGGAATATTTTCCCCGCATTCCTCGCTGAGCACTTCGTAGAAAAGCCCTTCCCTCGCCTCGACGGACAATTCCGCCCGCCCTTTTCCGAGTTCCATATTGATGTTGTCGGGATTGACGAAGGCGTCCTCTTCCCCGAACAGATTTTCCAGGAGCAGGCAATCCTTCATCTTCACGAGCGAGGGCGCGATTTTTCTCAGGCGGGACAGAAGTCCGGAGACGACCTTGCTGCTCTCGGGCAGGGACTGAACCCATTTCGGCAAGCGGATGTCGATTCCCGTCACGGGGAACTCAAACAGGACTTTCTGCAAAATGCGCAGAATTTCCGGCTCGGAAAGCTTCTCAGCGTTGACGGCGAGCACGGGGACCCCGTATTTGTCTTCCAGCGACGCGCGGAGTGCCTCCTGCGTCTCCGGTTCGCGGCAATTCAAAAGGATAACGAAAGGCTTCCCGATTTCTTTGAGCTCCGAAACGGCGTGTTCTTCCGCAGAGACGTAGGCGGTGCGCGGAATCTCCGTGATACTGCCGTCCGTCGTCATCAGAATTCCGATGGTGGAATGTTCTCGGATCACCTTTTCCGTTCCCAGTTTTGCCGCCTTCTCGAAAGGAATTGCCTGATCGCTCCAGGGGGTCTTGATCAGACGGGGCGAGCCGTCTTCCTCAAAACCGCCCGCGCCTTCCACCGCAAAGCCTACGCAGTCGACGAGGCGCACGGACGCCTCCGCCCCTTCGCGGACGGAAATGGTCGCCGCCTGCGCGGGCACGAATTTCGGCTCGGTCGTCATCACCGTCTTTCCCGCGGCGGACTGGGGCAATTCGTCCGTCATCACCGCACGTTTCGATTCGTCGGCGGACGGAATCACGAGTTCTTCCATAAAACGCTTTATGAAAGTGGATTTCCCCGTACGCACCGGCCCCACTACTCCGATGTAAATATCGCCGTTCGTCCGGCTCGCAATGTCTTCGTAAACGCTGTAATTTTCCATACACCGACCTCCAGAGCGGCGGAATCCCCCGCGACTTTGCGCAAAAGACCTCCGCATTTCAAACGCTACGGTTTAATATATGCGGAGGTCCGTCGGTTTATGAAGCAATTCTGCGTTTTTTCGTCCGGCCTGTCCGATCGGCCGTTCAGCTGCGGGGCAGCCCTTTGGAAAAGCCCTCCCGCGAAGAGACGTCTTTGATTCGCAGATAGTCCTTATCATCGGAAAAATCCCGCGGCTCGTTATACTCCCCGCCCAGCGCTTCGATCGCATATTTGAGCTCCTGAAACTCCACAAAACCGATGGTGCGGTCCCCGATCCTGTGCAGGAGATACGGAAGCGCGCGCTCGTCCCCGTAAGAAGCAAGATACCCCGCACGGAGCGGCAATTTTTCGCCGCCCGCGAGAAATGCGTCCAGAAGGACGCGGAACACTTCTTCGTCGCGCTCCTTCACCCGGGCGAGAATTTCCAGCATATATTCTTCCGCTTTGCCCCGGCGGTAAAAATCCAGCGCCGACGCTTTTGCCGCGTCCGCTTTCTCTTTCAGCTTTTCCGTCGCCGTATCCCGCACGTCTTCGTCCGTCCCTTCGTCTGTGAGCAGAGAAAAATAGTCCGGAAACGCGCGTTCATCCGCACCGATCAGATTGATGACGTAAGAAACCGTCTCTGAATCTGAGGCAGACAGCAGCGGCAACAACGCCTCGGTGCAGTTCCGGCTTTCCAGTTCGGAACAGAGGAAATCGGGAACGGGAATATGCTCTTTCAGGTGAGAGGCAAACGTCTCCGCCAGTTCCCCGTCGGACATGGCGGCATAGTACTGCTTCGGCGTGGCCTTGATTTTCGATACATAAGTATCCCCGAATTTCCTGTACAGGACCGGGATGAGATTTTCCCACTGTTTCTCGGTATATTTACCCTTGTTCTCTTCCATATACACGGCGAGTTTTTCATCGAAAAGTCCGTCGAGATCCACCGGTTTCATCTTCTGATTTCTCCTTGTTTTCTTTTTTGTTTCCGGAACCGGTCCGGAATCTGAGCCGTAAGACGATTTCTCTTATTTTATAAGTCCTGCCGTCGCTTTTTCCCGGCGGGAGAGATTTCTGCGTTCCGCTTCCTGCGGCTTTTCCCCTTCGGCGGCGGCCAGGATCTTCTCCACGTTCCCGGGATCCGCGTCAAAAGCCCCCGCGGCCGAACGGGCGTCTTTGCCGATTTCTTTCAGCCCGCTCAGAAGATAAATCGCACAGGCGAGATCGTCCGAACTTGCGGCCAGCTCCCAGCAATCCCTCTCGCGGAACGAACGGTACAGCGCTTCCGTCGACTCGCGGATACGGCGCCCGTAAGCGTCGTTGATGACGGTAAACTTGGAGGCGGTCTTTGCGTACGCGTCCACAAATTTCCGATGCCGTTTCTGGCCGATTTTCACCCGGTCTATCCGTATGTCCCGATAGATATTGCAGATCACCACGCCGAACCCGTTGGCTTCGTTGCGCGCGTACAAGAGGCGCAGGAGTTCGATTTTGAGCAGGTCCGACACCTCGCAGTCGAGCAGGATGTCCCGGATCGTCTCATCCGCGCGGGCATGCTCCGCGACGACGATCGCCAGGTACTGCAGATCCCGTTCCATGCCGTCCATTTCGTCGAAACACCAGCGGAAATATCCCTCTTTTGCAGCCAGCGTTCCGAAAAGTTCCGCTTCCGTACGGGGGTATTTCCCGATCCGGATAAGCGCCCGGCAACGATTGGCTCGCTCCTCGGGCGGAACGCGGTAAAAATAAGTAATTTCCGGCTCCGGCTGATGTTCCGGATCGTTACGATGGCGGCGCATGGCTTTCAGGTAATATTCCGCGACCGCGGCGTCGGGATAGATCGTACAGAGTTTTTCCATCGTGGAAATGGCGAGGTCTTCCTTTCCGCTTTTATAGGCGGCAACCGACTTGAAATAGAGCATATTCCCGTCATACGGGATGTCTTTTTCCAATTCTACGAATTTTTCCAGCGCCTGCCCGTGCAGATTGTTTTCACAGCAGACGGTGGCAATTTTATAAAGTTCTTCGGGAGAAGCGCTCTTGTTTTCGCAGAGCCGGAGCGCAATGGCGCGGCTCTCCTCCTTTCGCCCCTGCTGCGTGTAAACCGCGGCGAGCGTCGCCATGGCCTGGACGTCGGAAGGTTTTTCTTCGAGAAGTTCCAGGCAGATTTTTTCCGCTTCGGCGGCATTGTCGGAAAGGAGATGCGCCACCGCCTGAATTTCCCGGGCGGTACGATAATCGGGCGAGCCCTTTTCGACGCGGGACAGCACGGAAACGGCCTTCTTGCAATCGCCGTTTTTGAGCGCGCGCGTCCCCGCCTCCGTCTCTTTGGAATAATCGGCGAAACGGGGCGGATAAACGAGACGAAGGCGCCCGCGCGCGGGCTCCGAAAACGCCTCGGCGATCTCCGCTTTGTTCTCCTCCGTCAATTCGTCGTCTGCGTCGATGAGTTTATTATAGTAAAAGGCAGACTGCGCCTCGTTGCCCATATTCAGATAATTGACGGCAAGGCCCTCGTAAATATCGGGCAGATCCTCCCCCGAGCAATTGTCCATAAAACGGAACCAGCAATTCACGGCGGAAGAATACAGTTCCATGTTCTCGTAAATATCCGACAGCATCGTATAAATGTCGCCGTCTCCGCCGTACAGCGACATCTCTTTATAGGTAAAGCGGAGCGCGGAAAGATAGTTTCCCTCGTCGTAAAATTTTTCCGCACGCTCCCGCAGGCGACGCCTGCTGAAATCGATTTTCAGAACTTTTTTCTCTCTCATGAAAACTCCCTTGCGTATCCGAACCGCTCACGGGAAGAGTTTGTCCACGTCCTCCCGGGTAAAGCGGTAATCCGTATTGCAGTAGTGACAATGCACCCTGATTTCTCCGTCCTTGCGGAGAATGTCGTCCAGCTCTTCTTTGCCGAGCGAGACGAGCACGCCCGAAAGATACTCTCTCGAACAATTACATTTATATGCGGCTTCCCGTTCCTCCAACACCGCCGATTTTGCCGAAAAATAGGTCTGTGCGCATTTTCCCGGACCGAGTGCGGAAATTTGTTCCGCGATTTCGCCGAGCTCCGCCTCCGTCGGAAGCGAGTTCAGAACTTTTTCCGAGGCGAAAGGAAGAGGCTGCAGCACCGCCGCACCCGCAAAGGCGCAGTTTTCTCCCTCCATCCGGACCACCGAAGCGATCTTTGCGGGCAGCTGTTCGCTCACGCGGTAATACGCTTCAAAGGCGCGGTCGATAAGTCCGGAATCCGGGAGCAGACAGGAACCGACAAACGGCCGTCCGTATCCTTCGTCACGGATGACGGTGAGCGTTCCTTCCGAACCGAGACACCGGCGTTCCGCCTCCTCGTCCGATTCGCCGGGCAGCACGCAAACCGCGGGATTGCCGATATAGCCGCGCAACTGCAGCCGGCCGTTTCCCGAGACGGAAATTTCCCCGCCTTCTCCGTTCCCGCGGACGGAAACGGAAATCGACCGGTCCGGGTCTTTCAGACACGCACCGGCATACACCATGACGGTCAGCGCTTTGCCGAGCGCGATTGCAGACGGGCGGGTGAGGGAATGCAGCCGGATGGCTTCCCGCACGATTTCCGTCGAATCGATCAGTGTCAGGGAGACCTCGTCTTCATAAACCAGAGTTCTCAATACGTTTTTCATCCCGTCCTCCTTTCAGCGCTTCTGCGCGAGGAAGCAGATACGGTCTGCCCTTTCTTCCGCCGCGCCGAGGAACCCCTCTTCTTTCAGCAGGGTAAACCCGCTTTGCTCCAATGCCTCCCGGATTTCACAAGGCTCATAAATATATTGTATATGCTGCTCGTCAAACCGGTCAAACGCTCCGTCCGGTCTGCGCACGAACAGCGTCACGTCCAGCGTCGCGCGGTCTCCCTCCACCGTATTGAAACAGAGATAGGTCACGTCGTCGCGGTCATCCGCGCAAACAGTATCTGCAATCTTCCCGCGAAACTTGCACGGAGAACTGATATCAAAGAGAAATATCCCGTTTTTATGTAACGCAGCGCGCACATTTCTAAACGCCGGAAGCAGTTTTTCTTTGGGGAGATAATTCACGCAGTCGTTGATCGCCAGCGCGAAGTCGAATTTTTCAGGCGAACGGAACCGCGCGATGTCCCCCCGCAGATACCGGCAGGCAATCCCCGTTTCCCCGGAAAGTTTCTCCGCTTTGTTCAGCATTTCGATCGAGAGATCCATGCCGGTCATTCCGTATCCCGCGCGCCGGAATTCCCGGGTAAAACGGCCGCTTCCGCAACCGATGTCCAGGCCCGTATGCACGGGAAAACGCCCGACCTCGGAAATTAAATACTGCGACCACTCTTCATAGCCGCAGTCATCGTTGAGATATTCAAACCAATCGGCAAGCGCGCCGTATGCCGGTTTTCTTTCCATCTTGTTCCTTATTTTACCCCCTTTCCGGGAATCGGAAACCGCGCCCTTTCCGCCGGAAAGACGGATTGGGGCTGCGGTCTCCCTCTTCCCGCGCGCCGCGGCGCGCGGGCATAAATTCTTACACTTTATTTACCGGTTATTCGCCGAGCATCTTGGGCGGTTTGCGCTTCTTCTTCCGGCCCTTCTTGTCCGTCTCGTCCTGCAAAGCCTTCTCCCGCTCCTCAAACTGCTTGTTGTATTCGACATAGCGCAGATCGTTTTTGTGCTCTTCTTCGTAAGCGGCGGTATCTTCGGCGATGTTCTGTTTGCTTTCGCGCAATCTCTGCAGATCCTCGCGCGTGAACGACGAAGGCAGTTCGTAAACCTGCAAAGAATCGTCGATGGGCTTGATG
>DVMZ01000053.1 GCA_018714725.1 Candidatus Scatosoma pullistercoris | reverse complement strand
GATACGCATAATAATACTGATTGAGATGTTCAGCGGGAGAACGGTAAATGGTCAGATCGCCAAACCTGACGGCATTTGCCGGATCGTTCATCCACTGCACGATCTGCGACTGCATATTCGCCTGAATATATCTCTCCACCGTCTCTTCGGTGAGATTCAGCCCGCTGGGCAGACAGCCGTAAGAAAGCCCGTCTTTCAGCCGCAGAATGCCGCTGACCGTGATTTCGATGCCCTGTCCGTCTGCGGAAAGCGAAGTCTTTTCTCCGCTATATGTAAACGGATACAGCCCCGCTCCGTTCTGCTGATAGACGCTGTCGTTAAAAAAGAGGGTGTATTGTTTCCCGACGATGCTGTCGAAATCGATCGTCATATAATCGTCTGCGGCGTCCGTCTCCCCTTTCTCAAACAGCGACAGGAATTTATATTCTTCGAGGAGACCGAGCTGTGCGAGAAGAAGGTCGGTGGCGTCGTTGTTTCCCCCGATCACCAGCACCGCTTCGTCATCCGCGTCGGGAAATTCCCCGGCGATCACATCGTATTGCGAAGAGATGTATTTCCCGTAATCCTCGTCCGAAAAATCCGCCGTGCCCGGCATCTTGTTGACGACGGAACCCAGATATTCCACCAGATAAGCCATCTGCGCGTATTCGGAAGCATGGGTGTTGAGTTCCTGAACATAAAATTCCTTCAACGTGTTCAACGACATATAACGGACCGTTGACGCGTCTTCCGAAATCCCCGTCACCACCCCCGTAAACAGATTGTCGGTAAGCGTCTCCCCGTAATCGTACTGAATGGCGGAACAAAGCGACTCATCCATCGCCCCGATATAATCAAGATATTCCTGCGTGATGGTATTGGTGACTGTCATCCCTTTTGCAATCTTGGTCAGGAAGGAATTGACGTACACTTTGTCTTCCAGTTCAGACAAATCGGGCGCGTCGGCAATGCCGCTCATTCCCGTCATCACCGAAGTGAGATCCAGCGCCGTTCTCGTCACCTGCAACGGATAATAGGACAGCATATCCTCTTCCGTTTTCAGAATATACCGGTTGAAACCGTTGGAGAGCGCCAGCACGAGACAGACGCTGATGATGCCGATGCTCCCCGCAAAAGACGTGATGACGGTACGCCCCTTTTTGGCCCGGAGATTGCGCGCGCTCAGACCCAGGGAAGTGCCCACCGACATCGCCGCTTTTTCCTGCGGGTTCCCGTCCTGCTCCTTCCGCTTCTTCCACGCCTTCACTTGTGCGGGCGTAATTCCCCTTTCTTTCAGCTTGCGTTCCAGCTCTTTCCGCTCCGCCGCGCTGTCGTAAGGATCGGAATCGGAAACGACCAGTCCGTCCTGCAGCCGGACAATGCGGGTGGAATATTTTTCCGCGAGCTCGGGATTGTGCGTCACCATGATGACCAGCCTTTCCCCCGCTATTTCGCGGATCAGATCCATGATCTGAACGCTCGTGGCGGAATCGAGCGCGCCCGTCGGTTCGTCCGCCAGCAGAATTTCGGGATTATTTACCAGCGCCCGCGCGATCGCCACGCGCTGCATCTGCCCGCCCGAAAGCTGGTTGGGACGCTTGTTCATCTGCTCTTCCAGCCCCACCCGGCGCAGCGCTTCCTCCGCGCGGCGGCGGCGCTCCGCTTTGGAACAGCCGGAAATGGTCAGCGCCAGTTCGACGTTGCCCAAAACCGTCTGATGGGGAATGAGATTATAGGACTGGAATACAAAACCGATCCGGTGATTGCGATATACGTCCCAGTCCCTGTCGCCATAACGCCTGGTGGATACGCCCCGGATGATCAGATCACCCGAGGTGTAATGATCGAGCCCCCCGATAATATTGAGGAGGGTCGTTTTTCCGCAGCCGGACGCGCCGAGAATGCAGACAAATTCATTTTTCCGGAAGTCCAGAGAAACCCCTTTGAGCGCATGCACGACGGTACCGGCCGTCTTATAATCCTTTTTGATGTCTCTCAGCTGCAACATAACAAAACCTCCCGGAAATCCCGTCCGCGAGCCGCAATTTTACGGCTGCACTCCCGGCTGCAACCGTCCGCAACCGCCTCGTGCGGGGCGGCTGTTTCACTTTTTCAGATTCTCCACAGTCTCGATGAACAGATCGCTCAGCTGCATCAGCTGATCAAGTTTTTCTTCGCCCATGTTCTCGGCTATTTTTCCGACGAACTCGCAACAGCTCTTCTTTTCCTCGCTATAATATGCAAGAGCCTTGTCGGACAGTTCGATATAGGCGATTTTTCTGTCCACATCGTCGGGAACTCTCTTGACTATCCCCTGCGATTCCAGCTTGTTCACCATCTGCGAAACGGCGGAACGGGTGATGCCCAGCCTCGTCGCAAGCTGCGTGGAAATAATCCTCTTGCCGCTGTAATCGGCGAGAAGAATCTCCCCCAGAAGCCGCATCTCGGAATTGTTGAAATGCGACCTCGCTTTGGTCAGCGCCACTCCTTCCATCTTTTTCAGCATGGTAAAAATCTTGCCGAGGTACGCTTCATTCCTCTCTTCGTCGTTCTGCCGCACTTTTTCGGCAATCTCTCTGTTTTCTTCCATTATACCGCACTCCTTACTTGAATTTTTTTGAAAACATTATGGAAACGCAAAGCCCTCAAAAAACACAGTCCCGGAAACGCCCGGAAAACCGTCTTTTGACGCTTTTCAACAGAATCTTTTGACGCAGTTCCCGCCTTGTCCCCGGGCCGGAAACCGTCCGGCAAAAGTATGGGAATTTCCGCGTCTTTTCATACGCCTCCCGCGCTCATACGTCCCGCCCCTGTCGTCTCTGCACATTGATCCGCTCCCCGTAATCGGGCGCTTTCTCTGTCCCCTCCAAAATCCCGCTCCGCCCGGCCCGCAAAAATCCGACGGCCGTTTCCGGCGGCGGGCGACAGTCCGGTAGTTTATCTTTAATATAGTGTACTACACCTTTGTGAAAACAAAACACAAGTTTTGTGAAAAGATGAGCAAATATTTCTTCCGAAAGAGTTGTCAACCCGCGCGCCGATGTGTTACAATAATAGAAAAACAAAAAAGGAACGGGGTTTTTATCATGTCTGACAGACTCACCCAATTTCTGGCCACTTCTTACACCGCCTATCACGCGGCGGAAAACGCGGAGGAACTGCTCTTGAAAAACGGCTTTGTCCGCCTGAACGAAACGGACGACTGGACGATTTCGGAAGGCGGAAAATATTTCGTCGTGAGAAACGGAAGCGCGATCGTCGCGTTCACGGTGGGCGCGCTCGATCAGTTCGCTTTCCGGATCGTCGCTTCGCACACCGATTCTCCCGCACTCAAACTCAAAGAAAACGCCGTGACGATGAACGGGCCGTATGCGCGGCTCAACGCCGAAAAATACGGCGGGGGGATCTGGTACAGTTTCTTCGACCGGCCGCTGAAAATCGCGGGAAGGCTGGTCGTCCGCGAAGACGGCGTCATCCGCAGCGAAACGGCGGAAAGCGATTTCTTCGTCACCGTCCCCTCCCTCGCCGTGCACATGAACAGAGGGGTCAACGACGGATTTTCCGTCAACGCGCAAACCGATCTGCAGCCCTTGCTGTCGCTCAGCCCCGAAGGCGCGCCCGATTTCCCCGCCCTGCTTTCCGACAAGGAAATCCTCGCTTACGATCTCTATCTCGTCAATGCGGAAGCGCCCTATTCCTTCGGTATCAACGGGGAATTTCTCGCTTCGCCGAGAATTGACAACTTAACCAGCGTCTGCGCTTCGCTGGAAGCGCTGACCTCCCACGGCGAAAGCGGCGGAATCTGCGTCGCGGCGTGCCTGGACAACGAAGAAGTGGGCAGCCGGACCATGCAGGGTGCCGGCGGTGATTTTCTCGAAAACGTCCTCCGCCGGATTGCGTATGCGCTCAAATTCGACGACAACGAATATTACAAGGCACTGGCGGCCTCTTTCCTCATCTCCCTGGACAACGCGCACGCCATGCACCCCAATCACCCCGAAAAATGCGATCCCACCAACCGGACTCTGCCCGGCGGGGGCGTGGTCATCAAGGCCCACGCGGACAAGGCCTACACGACGGACGCGATGTCCTCCGCCGTCGTCAAAGCGCTCTTCGACCGCGCGGGCGTAAAATATCAGACCTTCTTCAACCGCTCGGATATGCCCAGCGGCGGAACGCTCGGCGCGATCTCTTCCGGGCACGTCGGCGTGCTCAGCGCAGACCTGGGTCTTGCACAGCTCGCCATGCACTCCGCCTGCGAATGCTTTGCCAAGGCGGACTACGACGAACTCATCGGCGGACTGACCGCCTACTACTCCTCCGACATCCTCTTCACGGAAGAGGGAATCGAACTGAAATAAAACCCGCGTACGGCTTCCGGAAATCCGCGGTTCGCCCGCCGTTTGCGGCGCTCTTTTCCCGGCGATCTCTTTTCAGAACCAATATTTTTCAAGGGCCTCTTCCGTCCGCCTTTCCCCTGCGATCTTTCCCCTGTGACCTTTCCGGGCCGCCTGCCGTCAGTTCCTTTTCGGCTGCGGCGACGGGAAGCGTCTGTTTCAGGCCGCCATGTTTTATCGTAAGCCGTTCACGTTTTATTGTAAGCCGTTGCGCTCTGCGCTTAGTTTCACAGGATTCACAATTTTTTACGCAACGGAAAAAGCCCATCGAGCGATGGGCTTTTCTTTTTATCTCTTTTGGGGATTGCCGTTTTATCGCCGCGCCGTTTTATCGCCGCGCCGACCTGTCTCGTCCGCTTATTTGACAAACGCGCGGACGGCCAGATACAGTTCGTAGAGGTCGGCTTTGGAGATGACCTCATACGGCGAGTGCATGGAGATGACGGGCACGCCGATGTCCACCGTATCGATGTTCATCTTCGCGATGAATTTCGCCACCGTGCCGCCGCCCCCGACGTCCACTTTTCCGAGTTCGCCCGTCTGCCAGATCACGCCGTTTTCCGAAAAGATTTTCCGGATTTCGCCCATGAATTCCGCGGAAGCGTCATTGGAGCCCCCCTTCCCGCGCGACCCCGTGAATTTGGTAATTCCCGCGCCGCAGGAAAGGTAAGTGGAGTTCAGCGGTTCGCACACGTCCTTGAAATTGGGATCATATCCCGCATTGACGTCGGCGGAAAGGCAACGGGAATTCGCCCGCACTTTGGCGGGATTGACCCCGAAGGACGCCGCGACGGCGTCGATGAGATCGGAAAATACCGCGCACTGCATACCCGTGGAGCCTTCGCTGCCGATTTCCTCTTTATCCGCCAGCACCACCATGACGGTTTTTTCCGACGCCTCGTCGAACAGAGCGGTGTAGGCGGGATAGGCGCAAACGCGGTCGTCATGCCCGTACGCCGCCATCAGGCCGCGGTCAAAGCCGATGTCACGCGCTTTGAAAGCGGGTACCAGCGAGAGTTCGGCGCTGAGAAAATCCTCTTCGCAGAGCCCGTATTTTTCATGCAGAATCCGGAGGAGATTCTCCTTCACCGTCCGGTCTTTTTCGTCCGCCGCAGCCGTATACGGGATATTGCCCAGCCAGATGTTGAGGTCCTCGCCGGCCAGGCCTTCGCCCAGCGGTTTGGCGTTCTGCTTCGCCGCGAGGTGGGGAAGAAGGTCGCTTATGTAGAACACGGGATCCTTCTCCTCTTCACCGATCGCCACTTCCAGCACGCTTCCGTCTCTGCGCACGACCGCGCCGTGCAGGGCAAGGGGAATGGCCGCCCACTGATACTTGCGGATCCCGCCGTAATAATGAGTTTTGGCCAGCGCGACGCCGTCCGATTCGTACAGGGGCACCTGTTTGAGATCGACGCGCGGGCTGTCGATGTGCGCCGCGATGATCCGGATTCCCTCTTCGGCGACATTGCCCGTGCCCACCCGCAGAAGATAGATATTCTTGCCGCGGTTGTTGTAATACACTTTGTCCCCCGGTTTCAGCTTCCTGTCAAACGAAAAGGGTTTATATCCCTGTTTCTTCGCCGCTTTCTCCACGAAAGCGCACGCTTCGCGCTCCGTCTTGCCGCCGTCGATGAATTTCCGGTACCCTTCCGCATACTCAAAAATCGCCTGCATCGTCTCCGCATCCGCTTTTTCATAGACATTGGTGCGCTTATAGGCCAGTTCGCTCATGGTTTTATCTCCTTCTTTTATTTCTGTTTTCGTTATTTTTTGGTTATCCTTTTTTCATTTTTCAAAGCAATCCGGCCCTTTCCGGCCGTTCGCCCTTTCCGTCGTCAAATCCCTGCCGGCGCCTTTTTCCTCCACCCCGCCTTACGGATTCCTCCGCCGGGGAAAGAGAAATGAAGCGCCTTCCGCTCAGTGCAGGAAGCCTTTGATGATCTGTTCCTCGGCTTCCTTTTCGGTGAGCCCCAGCGTCATCAGCTTGATCAGCTGTTCGCCCGCGATCTTTCCGATGGCCGCTTCATGAATGAGTTCCGCGTCGATGTCATTGGCGGAAAGACAGGGCGCCGCCGTGACCGAAGCCTTGTCCATAATGATGGCGTCGCATTCGGTGTGGCCGTGGCAGGGCGCGTTTCCGTTCATCGTCGAGACGAAATGCTGGCGGGAATTTCCCGCCGCAACCGAACGGGAAATCACGTCCGCACTCGCCCCCGCGCCGTTCATATCCACCATAAAATCGGTGTCGGCCTTCTGTTTGCCGTGCGTATAAATCTTTTCCCGGATAATGAGTTCCGCCCCCTCTTTGAGGTCGGCTCTGGTCACCCGGTTGGTGGAATCGATCCCCTTGATCTGCGTGGTTTCCATTTCCATGTGCGCGCCTTCCGCAAGGTGCGCCACCGTCGTGGGATTCATGACGTTTTCACCGTTCCCGTCCCCCTCGCCGTAATGTTTTTCCACATATTTCACCCGCGCGTTGCGGCCCAGGTAAAACGTGTGAATTCCGTCGTGACGGGAAGTGAGATCGACCCCGCCGCAGTTATGAATCCCGCAGCCCGCGACGATCAGCACGTCCGCTCCGTCTCCGATATAAAAATCATTGTACACCATCTCCTGCCAGCCCGCCTTGCTCAAAATGACGGGAATGTGCACGCTTTCGTTTTTCGTGCCCGGCCGGATAAATACGTCTATGCCCGCCTTTCCGTCCTTGCGGGACAGAATTTCTATGTTCGCCGTCGAACTTCTGCCGGCGGATTCCCCGTTTTCACGGATGTTGTAAGCGCCTTCCGGCACACCGTGCAAATCGGCTATTTTCAAGAGCAAATCTTTCTCGATTGCGTCCATGGTGCCCTCCTTTACAGCTTTTCCGTCAGCACCCGGCAGGTATCTCCGCCGAGCAATCCGGGCAGAATTTCCTCTTTCGTCCCCGATTTCTCCACCGAGCCGCCCGAAATGACCACGATCCGGTCGGCAATGTTCAGAATGCGTTCCTGATGGGAAATAATGAGGATATTGCCCTGCGTTTTCGCATACATTTTTTCAAAGACATTGATGAGATTTCCGAAGCTCCAGAGATCGATTCCCGCCTCCGGTTCGTCGAACACGGACAGTTTCGTTCCCCGCGCGAGAATGGTGGCAATCTCAATCCGTTTGAGCTCTCCCCCGGACAGGGATGCGTTCACTTCCCGATCGATATAGTCCCGGGCGCAGAGCCCCACCTCCGAAAGATAGGCGCAGACGTCGGATACCCCCGCGTTTTTCCCGGCCGCCAGCGAAATGAGATCGCGCACGGTCAGACCCTTGAACCGCACGGGCTGCTGAAAGGCATAGGAAATGCCCCGCTTCGCCCGCTCGGTGACCGACATCTCCGTGATGTCCTCGCCGTCCCAGAGAATCCTGCCCTCCGTGGGGCGGATGATCCCCGCGATCACTTTCGCAAGCGTGGATTTTCCCCCGCCGTTCGGCCCCGTGAACGCCACAAAGCGCTCGTTCATAGACAGGTTCACGCCGTTCAGAATCGTCCTTTCGCCCTGATCGTCTTTGACCCGATAGGTGATATTTTCAAGTTCCAGCATAATTGACTCCGTAATTATCCGGACGCCGCGGCTCCGGCGTTTCCGCCTTTTTCTCCCGAAAATTTCCGCCGCTTGTCCGTATCTGATAAATTTGAAATTTGTAATGATTTTTTTCATCCGGCGGACGCACCGGGCAGGCCGCCCCGTCCGCTTTTTCTCAGCCGAGCGCCAGCATCCGGTCGATACATCCCCGGGCCTTTTGCAGCAGCTCCGGGTTCATTTCCAGCGGCTCGGCTCCCTCTTTGAGAATTCTGTACACGTCGGGGAGCGTCGTCGCCTTCATGTCGGCGCAGATCAGCCCTTTCGACAGCGGATAGAATTTTTTCTCCGGATATTCAAACCCGAGGTACTCCGCCACGGAATTTTCCGTGCCGATGATGAATTCGCTCTTCGGCGAGCGGGCGACATACTCTATGATCCCCGCCGTCGAGCCGACATAATCCGCATAAGCGACCACCTCCGGCCGGCATTCGGGATGTACCAGAAGTTTCGCCGCCGGATGCTCCGCTTTCGCGCGTTTTGCGTCCCTTAACGTCAGGGAAGAATGCACGGGACAGCCGCCGAAGAGAAAATGCAGTTTCTTTTCCGGACAGCACGCCTGCACATAGGCGCCCAGATTGACGTCGGGAATGAACAGGATGTCCTTCGCGGGCAGTTTCTTCACGATTTCCGCCGCCGACGAGGAGGTCACGCAGACGTCCGCCACCGCTTTCAGCTCCGCCGTCGTATTCACATACGCCACCGTCATGCAGCCGGGATATTTTTCTTTCTCGGCGCATACCTGCTCCGGGGTAAGCTGTTCCGCCATGGGACAGCCCGCCTGCGGGGAAGAGAGGTACACCGCCTTTTCCGGAGACAGAATTTTCACCGTTTCCGCCATAAAACGCACCCCGCACATCAGAATCGAACTCTGCGGCGCCGTTCTCGCTTTCAGGCTAAGCTGAAAAGAATCTCCGACATAATCCGCAATCTCCGTCACTTCCCGGGACTGGTATGTATGCGCGAGAATGCACAGGTCTTTTTCTTCTTTCATGCGCAGGATCTCTTCCTGCATCTCACGGATTGTCATCGTCTTTTCTCTTCCTCGTAAAATTTCCCGCCGCCCGCTCTTCCCGGTCGGCTGTACTATTATACCACACCGCGCCCCGTTTGTAAACAGATTTCACCCCCTCGATTCGCTATAATTTCATACTAAATTGATAGGAATTAAAAAGGCAGACGAAAACCGGAGCAGACCGGAAAAACAAATGCACTCAGCGGATGATGAGCAATTTTTCCCGGGCGCGGGTGATTGCGGTATACAGCCAGCGATTCCGGTCCTCTCCGAACACGCGGGATTCGTCGAACACGACGACGAATCCGAATTCGGAACCCTGCGCTTTGTGACAGGTAACAGCATAGGCAAATTCAAAGCGGCAGATCGGTTCTTCGGAAACGGCTTTCAGCAGCCGAAGCCGCTCAAAATCGTCCTCGTGGACGACGGAGCCGTCCACCAGCGTCACCGCACGGTCGCCGTAGCCGTAGGCATAGCGCCCTTCGGTGAAAATTCCCGTATCGAAGGGTACGCGCACGCCTTCGTCCGCAAAATCCGCCGTGAAATACATAGTGGCGAGAAAATCCGAATCTGTCCGGATTTCCGAAGCCGTCCCGATGATTCCGTTGACGAGGTGGAAATTGCCCTCTTTGTCCAGCGGTTTTTCCCAGTCGTTGAGGGTGCAGATGAGTTTCTCGCCTTCCAGGGGCAGCAGTTTATCGGGCGAAATTCCCTTGTAACGCCGGATTTCCGCATTGAGCGCCGCGCGCGTCCGGTTTCGGCCGCAGATAATCTGATCGGCTTTGAGAAAGATTCGGCGGCGCTGGGATTCGGAGAGATAATTTCTGCCGATGACGCTGACTTTATCCCCATAGTTGCCGTAGGGAATTGTTTTTCCTTCCCGCGCCATGGTGGCAAGCCGGATAATGGGATTATCGGCTTCCTGTCTCACGATTTCCGTCAGCTGATAATCGGGCCGGTCCATCAGTCCGCAGGAGCTGCCCACGGGCGGGAGCTGGGCTCCGTCTCCGGAAAAAAGGCATTTGACGTCAAAGCTCAGCAGATCGCGCAGGACGTCCTCGGCGATCATGGACGCTTCGTCTATGACGATCAGCCGGATTTTCTCATCGATTTTTTCCCGCTTGGTAAACGAGAGGATTTCCCGTTCGACAATCTCCCCGTTTTCATCCACGTCAAAATCGTCCTCATTCCGCATATAGATGAGGCTGTGAACCGTTCCCGCCACCGTGCCGTTGCGGATGAGCACCGTAGCGGCTTTACCCGTCGGCGTCACGAACACCGCCTCCGTCCCCGCTTTCAGGTGCAGCACTTCCCGCACGATATAATCGATCAGAAACGTCTTGCCTGTTCCCGCGTATCCCGACAGGACGAACATGCGGTTATCGGAATTGAGAAACCATTCGGCTATTAAATTCTTCGCTTTTTCCTGGTCGGAAGTGAGTACTCGTTCCATAACAATTTTATTGTACCACATTCCGGAAAAAATAGCAAGAATTTATCAAACGTTTGTTTATTTTTTTGTACAATATTCTCATATCCCGAGGAGGAAAGGCTGTCGGAATCCCCGAACGTCCCGACGGATTTTCCGGAAAGCAAGCCGGAAGGCTTGCGCCGAATCGGGTCAAGGGACACTGTCCCTTGCGGGTGCAGGGCGGAGCCCGCGAACCCTTGCCGAAGGCACTTCGCCGCAAGGCGCACCCGAACCCCAAAAGCAAACCAAGGGTTTGCGCTTTATTGCCGTCAGGCGCTCCCAATAAAAGCAAGTTCGTCAGACTTGCGCCCGTTGTCGCCAGGCGTTACCCCCAACCGGCCCAACCGCCGAAATTTTTATCGGCGGTCCTTTCCAAAGGACCGCCGACCCGAAGATCATTTCCTGACAAACCGCATCATCAGCATCCTGCCGCCATAGCGCACGGACAATTCGAGAACCCCGTTCTCCACCGGAAAAGTCTTTTTTTGTTCAAAACCCGCAATATCCACATAAACGGTCAAAAGATCCTTTTGCGTGTCATAGGAATACCGGGCTTCCGCTTCTCCCTTTTTCCCCTGCTTTTCCTGATAGAGCAGTTTCATTTTCCCGTCCGGCTGCAACTCGATACGAACGTATTCGAAACGATCGGTCTTTTCCTCCTCGCCCAGAAAAATCCGTTCGCATTCATAAGTGCCGAGATATGGCCGGGAAACGTCTTTCAGCTCTCCCAGCGAAGAAACATCGAATAACAGCGCGGAAAGCGCCGCCGCGGAGGCGAGAATCGCACTCCTGAGTTTAATCTGCTTTTTCACGAAAACCAGTATCTGCGTTCCGTGAATTTTTATTCGTTTCCCTTTCGGCTCTGCCGATGTTCCGGCTTCATCCGACCGGACGTTCTCTGTCCTTCCGCTTTTTCTTCCCGGTCCTCGGGAGGCAGATCCGTTGGCTCCGTATCCCCGGAAGCCCCGGCAAGAGAAGGCACTGCTACGCCCTTTTCCCGCCTGCGAGCAATCCGGCGTGCCAACGAAAACACAATCATCGCAAAGAGCACTCCCGCAACGACGCCCGCAAGATCGATCGCGACATCGGAGAGCATGGGCGCGCGTCCGTCGGCAAAAAATTGCAACCCCTCATCGATAAACGGAGACAAAAATCCGACAAGCGCGGGAATAAAAACTTTTTTCTTCCCCGACGTATAGGCGCGATAGGTAAACGACAACAGCGCGCCCAGCATTGCATATTCCGAAAAATGCGCAAGTTTCCGGATGACATGGCTGCTGACGACAAGCGCGCCGCCCGTCAGGGCGTCGAGAATTTTCTGTACAAACGCGAGCACGGCGCCGCTCTGCGCGGAAGATTCCGCCGCGTCTTTGAGGGAATTGGAAAAAATCCAAGCCAGAAATGCCGACGTCACAAGCGTCAGCACCGCACAAAGCACCTTCCGTTTCGCGCTCATCCGAGTCCTCCCCGCCGCGACCTGCCCGTTCAGCGATAGCGCCCGAAAAATTTCCGGATCGTCTTCCCGCGCTTTGTCCTGACGGGCTTATCGTCCAGCAACAGCCGCATATTTTCCTGAATTTTTTCAAACGCTTCCCCGTATCCGGCGCTTTCGACGGCCGATTTCGCCTCCGTGTAGCACGGCGCGCGATCGGTCAGGTTATGTGCGTCCGTGCCCAGGCAGTCCACATAACCGTTCTTGAGCATGGCAAAAGCCAGCCTGCTCTCGTCGCCCGTAAAAGCGGACGTATTTACCTGAAACAGACAACCCAGATCGCTGAGCACGGAGAGAACGGCAGGACTTTTCTGCACTTCCGCATACCGCTCCGCATGCGCAACCACGGGGACGTAATCCGTTTCCGAAACGAAATCCCTCAGGCGATTGTAAAGCGCCGAATCCCAGGCAGACAGGAAAGGAAGCTCGATAAGTACATACCTGGTATCCCCGATTGCCATCGGACAGATTGCTTCATTGGAAACGACCATCTGTCCGGAAAAATGCACCTCCGCCCCGAGATACACGTCCATTCCGGGCGGAACCAGTTCCTTAATAGAATCAAATGCAGCCGCGCGCGCTTCCAGAAACTGCCGGGGGCTGCGTTTTCTGCCATAATAATGAGAAGTGAGGACAACGCTGTCCACTCCCTGCGCCGAAAGGATTTCCAGAAGTTTTCGGGAAACCTCTGCGTCCTCGGCGCCGTCATCGATGCCGGGCAATACATGAGTATGCAAATCGACCATTTTTCATTCTCCCTGTTTTTCCGGGCCGGCTGTCCGCTGTCAATTTCGGAAAAACATTCATGCTTTATTTTTCGGCGCGCCGTAAAAACGATTGCGCCCGAAAACCGTCAAAAGGAAAGACTTTCCCGGGCCGGAAACCGGCCGAGGAAAAATACTTTCCGGAAAAAACTCCGCCGCCGGACGGCCGTTCCGAAGTCCTGAGGAACGGCCGTCCGGCTTCAGTTCTCAACCGAAATATCCGACGCCGCTCTCAAAGATCTTCATATCGAAATCGCCGTCGATATTCTTGTACAGATTTTCTCCCGTGCGCTCCGCGTGTCCCATTTTTCCGAGCACCCTTCCGTCCGGAGAGGTAATGCCTTCGATCGCCCACAGCGAGCCGTTGGGATTGTACGGCGAACGCATGGCGGGAACCCCCGAAAGATCGACATACTGCGTGGCAATCTGCCCGTTTGCGCGCAGGCTTTCCAGCGCTTCGGCCGGCGCGACGAATTTCCCTTCGCCGTGAGAAACCGGCACCTTGTACACTTCCCCCACGCGGCACGCGGACAGCCAGGGCGACAGAACGGACGCCACGCGGATATCTGCAATCGTCGAAACGTGGCGGGAAATATTGTTGAACGTAAGGGTCGGAGACTTTTCCGTCAGCGCCGTCACCTTTCCGTACGGCACCAATCCCAGTTTGATAAGCGCCTGGAATCCGTTGCAGATGCCGAGAATCAGCCCGTCGCGCTTTTCCAGAAGCTCCGCTATCTTCTCCGCAATATACGGATTTCGGAAGGTGGTCGCGATGAATTTCCCGCTGCCGTCCGGCTCGTCGCCGCCCGAAAATCCGCCGGGGAACGCGATGATATTTGCCCTGCCGATCGCGTCCGCAATCGCCCTGACGCTCTCCTCGATGTCCGCCGCGGAACGGTTTTTCACGACCACCGTCTCCGTTTCTGCCCCCGCAAGGCGGAATTTGCGCGCCGTATCCAGTTCGCAGTTGGTGCCCGGGAATACGGGAATGAACACCCTCGGTCTGGCGATTTTCACCCGGCTGCCCGCATTTGCGCGCACGACAGGCCCGGAGTAATCACAGTTTTTGATCTCACCAGAAGCGGGCGCCGTTGTCGCAAACACGCTCTCCAACGGGGACAGGTAAGCGTCCACCGCTTTTTGAAGAGAAACTTTTTCGCCGCCGCAGACAAATTCCTTTCCTTCCGCACTTCCGATAAAGCGCTTCCCGGAAACCGCCAATGCGGATTCGTCCTTCACGGACACGATCAGATCGCCATAGCACTCGGTGTACAATTCGTCCGCCGTCATCTCAAACTTCACGCCGACGCCGTTGCCGAGCGCGCTTCTGATCACCGCCGCGCCGACGCCGCCGTTTTCCACCACCGTCGCAAAAGTAATATTTCCGCTTTGAATGTTTTTATACACTTCGGCATACAACTCTTTGAGCTTCCCGAAGTCGGGCACAAACTGATCATCTTTCGGCACGGGCAGCAGCCAGAGCTTTTCCCCGCCCTTCAGCACATTGTCGATGAGCGCGGACGCTTTGGCGGGCGCCAGCGCGAACGAAATGAGGGTGGGCGGGACGTGAATGTGCTCGAACGTGCCGCTCATGCTGTCCTTGCCGCCGATCGCGCCCAGGCCCAGCCCCATCTGCGCATACACGGCGCCGAGCAATGCCCCCGCAGGGATTCCCCATACTTTTTTGTCCTTGGTCATCCGCTCGAAAAATTCCTGCAGCGTCAGACGGATTTCCCGATAATCCGCGCCCGCCGCCACGACTTTGGAGACGGAGGCGACGATCGAATAGATTGCCCCGACAAACGGACTGGTTTCCATGAGATAAGGGGAATATCCGTAAGCGGACACCGTGCAGACGTCCGTTTCCCCGCCGCAGATTTTCGCGGCCATGGCGATGGCGGGGGTCAGCTGATTCTTTCCGCCCCAGGGCATATACACGCTGCGCGCGCCGATCGTGGAATCGAACATTTCCGAAAGCCCCTTTTTCGCGCAGACGTTGAGATCGGAAAGCACTTTTTCCGTCTCCGCGGCAAAATCCAGGCCCTCCTTTTTATCAAACCAACGGGTCACCCGGTCGGCAATTTCCGCGTCCGCCGTCTGCTTCACGCCGTTGGTGTCGAGGAACGCGCGCGCGATATCCACAATCGGCCGGCCCTTGAAATACATCCGCATACGGCCGGTATCCGTCACGACCGCCACGGGCGTGGCGGCGAGGTTCTCCTCCGCCGAAAGCGCGATGAATGCGTCCACATCCTTTTTGTCCACGACCACCGCCATGCGTTCCTGCGATTCGGAAATCGCGAGTTCCGTTCCCGACAATCCCTCGTATTTTTTGGGAACTTTGTCGAGATCGATGTCCAGGCCGTCCGCCAGTTCGCCGATCGCGACGGACACGCCGCCCGCCCCGAAATCGTTGCATTTCTTGATCCGCCGGGTCACTTCGCGGTTGAGGAACAGGCGCTGCAATTTCCGCTCGGTCAGAGGATTTCCCTTCTGCACCTCCGCGCCGCAGGTTTCCACCGAATGCGCGTCGTGCGCCTTGGACGATCCCGTCGCGCCGCCGCAGCCGTCCCGGCCCGTCTCGCCCCCGAGGAGCAGAATGACGTCTCCCGCCTTCGGCGCTTCGCGGTACACCATATCCCGCCGCGCGCCGCCGACGACAAATCCCGTTTCGAGGCGCTTCGCCTTGAAGCCCTCGTGATACACTTCGTCCACAATCCCGGTCGCCAGTCCGATCTGGTTGCCGTAAGAAGAGAACCCGGCCGCCGCGCGCTGGGTAATCGCGCGCTGGGGAAGTTTGCCGGGAAGGGTATCTTCCAGCTTTTCCCTGGGATCGGAAGCGCCCGTCACGCGCATCGCCTGATAGACATACGTCCGCCCGCTCAAAGGATCGCGGATGGCGCCGCCGAGACAGGTCGCCGCGCCGCCGAACGGCTCGATCTCCGTCGGGTGATTATGCGTTTCGTTCTTGAACATGACGAGGTATTTTTCTTTCTTCCCGTCGATCTCCGCGTCGATGCAGATGGAACAGGCATTGATTTCGTCCGAAATGTCCAGGTTGTCCAGCTTGCCGTCCTTTTTCAGTTTCTTCGCCGCAATCGTGGCGAGATCCATCAGACAGGGATATTTCTCCGGGCGGCTGCCGTTGAGTTCTTCATACAGCTCCCGGTACAACCCGTACGCTTTCCCGACCGACCTGTTCTCCGACGTGATTTCGATATTTTTCAGCTCGGTGGCAAACGTCGTATGCCGGCAATGATCCGACCAGTAAGTGTCGATCACTTTGAGTTCCGTTTCCGTCGGTTCCCGCTTTTCGCCGCGGAAATAATCGCGCACGAACGCGAGATCGGCGACGCTCATGGCAAACCCGACGGTTTTATGATACGCCGCAATCTCTTCGTCCGTCATGTCCAGAAAGCCGTTCACCGTCGCCACGTCCGCGCTCTGCAATGCTTCCCGCCTGAGCGTGACGGGCTTTTCCAACGTCACTTCCTCGCTCTCGACGGGATTGATGAGATGTTTCTTGATCGCCGAAAGCTGCGCGTCCGTCACTCCGCTCACCGCATACACCTTCGCGCATTTCACCAGCGGCCGGGATTTTTTCGTCAGGAGCTGCACGCACTGCGCCGCGCTGTCTGCACGCTGGTCGTACTGACCGGTGAGATAGCTGATCGCAAAGACCTTGTATTCCTTCCCGAATTCCATGTGTTCGAGATACACATTGTCGACAGGCGGTTCGGAAAATACGGTACCCAGGGAAGCGTCGAGTTCCTCTTCCGTCAGTCCTTCCACGTCATAGCGCAGAATGAGCCGGAAATCCGAGGGAAAAATTCCCAACAAAGTCCCGATGTCCTCCGCCTCTTTTCTCGCCTGCACGTTCTCTTTCTTTTCCACAAAAATTCTGTATATCATACGTCCTTTGCGCTCCTTTTTCGCGTTTGGGAAAATCCGGTTCCCGGTTTTCCGCAGGATTTTTTCATGCGCCTTTCCCGCGCCTTTTTTATTCAGACGAATTATTCTCTCGGAATATCGCGGTACTTAATCCCGATATCGGTGCGGTAGTGCATGCCGTCAAAAGAAATCTTTCTGACATTCTCATAAGCCTTTTCCCGGGCTTCCTCCGCGGTGGCGCCTTTGGCGCTGACCCCGAGCACCCGGCCGCCGGCGGTGACCAGTTTCCCGTCTTTTACTGCCGTCCCCGCGTGATAGAGAAAGACGTCCGGATCGAGCGCTCCGATTTCGATGACTTTCCCCTTTTCGTATTTCACGGGATAGCCGCCGGAAGCGAGCACCACGCACACGCACGCGCCCTCTTCCCATTCGATCCTGATGTCGGCAAGCCTTTCGTCCGTCACCGCCTCAAAAATGTCGAGGAGGTCGGTTTTCAGCATGGGCAGCACCACCTGCGTTTCGGGATCGCCGAACCGGGAATTGTATTCGATCACCTTCATGCCGTCCTTCGTCTTCATCAAGCCGAAATACAGAACGCCTTTGAAGGTCCTCCCTTCGGCGTTCATCGCAGCCATGGTGGGCAGCATAATCTTTTTCATCACTTCATCCGCGCATTTTTCGCCGTAGAAGGGCGCGGGGGAAAAGGTGCCCATCCCCCCCGTGTTCAGTCCCTTGTCCCCGTCGAAAGCGCGCTTGTGGTCGCAGCTGGTGACCATGGGCACGATCGTCTTTCCGTCGGTGAAGGCGAGCACGGAAACTTCCGGGCCTTCCAGAAATTCTTCCACGACCACTTTATTGCCCGCTGCGCCGAATTTCCTGTCGAGCATGATTTCTTTCAGCCCTTCTTCCGCCTCCGCTTCCGTGGAGCAGATCAACACGCCTTTGCCGAGTGCCAATCCGTCTGCTTTGAGCACGACGGGAAGAGGGGCGCTGCGCACATATTCGAGCGCCTGTTCATAACGATCGAAAATTTCGTATTTCGCGGTGGGAATGCCGTATTTTTTCATGAGCTCTTTGGCGAAGGCCTTGCTGGATTCAATCGCCGCCGCTTTTTTGTCCGGCCCGAACACGCGGTGGCCGCGGCTCTCCAATTCATCCGCAAGCCCCAGTGCCAGAGGGTCATCCGGCGCAATGACGGTATATTCCACGTCTTTATGTGCGTCTACCCAGTCGCCCACCGCTTTGACGTCGCAGTAATCGACGTCGACGAGCTCGGCCAGTTCGCCGATGCCCGCATTCCCCTTCATCGCATAAATTTTTCCGACGCGCGGAGATTTTTTCAAAGCGCGTATAATCGCGTGTTCCCGCCCGCCGTTTCCGATGACCAGAACGTTCATGCGTTTTCTCCTTTTTTACTTTTATTATCTGAATGCCATGCCTTTTATATCAATTATGTCTTAGCCCTATATTGCCTATATCGAAGGAATCAACGCCAGGATCAATCCCAGGATAAACGCTCCCCATTCCCCGATTTTCCCGGTTTTGAGCCGAACGACACTCGGCTCTCCGTCGCAGGGCGTCCGTTCCCTCCAAAGGGAATGCCACTTGTTTTCCAATTTACAGAGAGAATAATTGAAATAAATCGTAGGAACAGACACCACCATGAACAGCAGATACAGAAATATCAGCTCGAAATTCCCGTTCAGCAAAATATTTGCCAACCCGACCAACGCCGTAAAGCACAGCAATACAACCATGTTTCTATCTTTTTTTTGTTTGTTCACGGCAGTTTCCCCTCCACCGACAGTACTTCAACTCCGCAGTTCCAAACGCTCCGATCGAAAAAAAATGTCCTTACCGCAAAGGTATATTCATCGATTGTTTGTTCTCTGATCTGCGCTTCCCGGAAAACCGTATTTTCCGAATCGCCGGACAGTGTATAGGAAAAACAGACTTTCACGGAAATGGAAAAATCACGAATTTCCTTTTTTGCCGTCACTTCTAATACTTGCTCCGTAAGATCCGTATAAACGGGTCCTTCGCCTGCCGGATGAACGGAAATTTCAATATATTGACGATAATTTTCCAACGTCAGTTCTCTGTCCCGTTGCAGATACGACTGCAACCGAGTTCCCTGTAAAATCAGAATAAGAATGATAAAACAAATACAGAGAATTTTTCCGAATCTGCGTTCCCCGTCCGAAAAGCCGTTTTCACCCGACGGCGGCTCGATCACTTTTTCCCAATCCGTTTCCCCCAGTTTTTTATGCAGCTTCTCGTAATAGCTTTCTTCCGCCGGCGCTTTTACGGACTTTACGGGCCTCGCGGACGGTTCGGATTTATTCCGACCGGAAACGCTTACGGAATCGTTTGCGGCCGCTTCCGGCTTTTCGGGTTCCTCCGCCTGTTCTTCGGAGCTCTTCGGTCCCTCCGGGTTCGGTACTTCCGGGTTCGCTTCCTCCCGGTTTATCTCAGCCGACCGACCGGCAACGGAAACCGCTTTTGCGGCACTTTCTCCGTCCGCGGCGTCTTCGCCCGACAAAAGCTCCTCCACTTCCACGCCCAGCGCGGCGGACAAGGGGAGCAGGTATTCAGCTTCCGGGAAAAATCCCGCTTCCCATGCGCTTATCTCATAAGTGCTGACGCCGAGCTTTTCCGCAAGCTCCGCCTGCGACAATCCCCGCGCCTCCCGTTTGCGGCGGATATATTCGCCGCATTTTTGTTTGTCCATCATTCTCCCTCTTAACTTCCTTTTTCCTATTCTCTCTCTGCGCTTTTACCTTTCGTCGCCCTGCTTCCGGAATCGCACGGCAGTCTTCGCCCGTCATACTGACCGGCACGGCCTGCCCGCACGCCCTGAAAACCAGTCCAATTCAGCCGTACATTTCAGGCGCGAATGCGTACCTGCCTGCCCTCTTTTTCGATTTTTCCCTCGCAGAGGAGTTGTACGCAGAGGGGCAGCATCTCGTGTTCGGTTTCCAGCACCCGCTTTTGCAGAAGTTCGGGGGTATCCCCGTCGAGGACGGGCACGGCGCGCTGCATGACGATCGCCCCGCCGTCCACTTCCGCCTCGACGAAATGCACGGTGGCGCCCGAAACTTTCACGCCGTAGGAGAGCGCCGCCTCATGCACTTTCAGCCCGTAATATCCGGCGCCGCAAAAAGCGGGAATCAAAGAAGGATGAATATTGATGATCCGGTCGCGGAAACGGGCGATGAAGGAAGGAGGAATAATTTTCAGCCATCCCGCAAGCACGATGTAATCCACCTCTGCCCCTTCGAGAAGCGCCGAAAGCGAATCGTACAGTTCTTCGAGGGAAGAGTAGTCCTTTTTGGCAAACACGGCCGCGGGAATCCCGGCTTTTTTCGCGCGTTCGATCGCGCCGATTCCCTCTTTCGAGGCAATCAGGTATTTGATGACGCAAAATTTTTCCCGTTCGTTGGCGTCGATGACCGACTGAAAATCCGTCCCGCCGCCCGAAGCGAACACCGCTATGTTTTTCATGGTTTACACCCCGTTCCTCTTCAAAGAGCGCCGCAATCTGTCCACAATCTATCTGCAATCTGCCCAAGCGGCCGGTCAGCGAAGGCTGACCCCCTTCCCGGCAACCGTTCTGCCCAGGCGCACCGTCTTTTCACCGCTCTTTTCCAGAGAAGCGACGGCCGCGTCCGCATACTCCGGCGCTACGCAGACCACCATGCCGATGCCCATATTGAAAGTATTGTACATCTGTTCGTCGGAAAGGCCGGATTTGTCGCGCATGACGCGGAACACCGCCGGAAGCTCGTAGCTGTTCCGGTCGATCTCGCAACCCACTCCTTCGGGGAAAATTCTGGGAATGTTTTCGATGAATCCGCCGCCCGTGATGTGCGCGATTCCCTTGACGGGGACTTCGGCGATCAGCGAAAGAATGCTTCTGACATAAATTTTCGTAGGGGTAAGCAGCACTTCCGCAGGCGTTGCGCCCAGGTTCTCGTCATACGTTTCCAGCGCCGCGCGGTCGGAATCGCCGAACAGTCTGCGCACCAGCGAGTAGCCATTGGAATGAACGCCGCTGGAACGGATGCCGATGAGGACGTCGCCGGGAAGGATGTCCTTGCCGTTGATGACCTTCTTCTTGTCGACGATGCCGACGGCGAACCCGGCGAGGTCGTATTCCCCTTCCGGATAGAAACCGGGCATTTCCGCGGTTTCCCCGCCGATCAGCGCACAGCCGGCCTGACGGCAGCCCTCCGCGATCCCCTTGACGACTTCCGCTTCCGATTCGGGCGAAAGTTTGCCGCAGGCATAATAATCGAGGAAGAACAGGGGCTTTGCGCCCTGGCAGACGATGTCGTTGACGCACATCGCCACCGCGTCGATTCCGATCGTGTCATGTTTGTTCAGAAGAAAAGCATATTTGAGTTTGGTCCCCACGCCGTCCGTGCCGGCCACCAATACGGGCTCTTCCGCCTTCTCGCCCGCGATCGAATAAAACCCGCCGAACGAACCGATATCGCCCAGCACGTTCCCGTCGTAAGTGCTCCTGACGTGCTTTTTCATGAGTTCCACGGCCTTATAGCCTCTCGTCACGTCCACGCCGCTGTCCTTATAAGAAATCGCCATTGTTTCTGCTCCTTTATTTTCCGGACGCAATCCGAATTTTCCGCCGCTCTCTGCCGAAGGGAATGGCATTGCCGGAACCCGGCCGCGGATTGCGCGCTTTTATTCAAATTTGAATTTACTGGGTTTATAGCCGTCCAGGCAATAGGGATATTCGCCGTTGAAACAGCCGAGACAGAACCCCGTCTTTGCGCCGTGACAACTTTCAACCAGCTGTTCGATCGTGAGGTATTTGAGGGAATCGGCGCCGAGATAGGCGCAGATCTCCTCTTCCGTCTTGTTGGCGCCGATCAGCTGGCTGTACGACTGCATATCGATGCCCAGATGACAGGGGTGTTTGATGATGGGCGAACAGATTCTCAGATGCACCTCTTTTGCACCCGCATTTTTCAACATCCGCACAATCCGCTTGGAAGTGGTACCCCGGACGATGGAATCGTCGATGAGCACCAGGCGCTTGCCCTGGATGTTCGCGCGGAGCGGATTCATCTTGACGTTGACGCTGTTTTCCCGCATTTTCTGGTTGGGCTGAATGAACGTCCGGCCCACATAGCGGTTGCGCTCGATCGCCTCCACATACGGAATGCCGGACACCTGCGAATAGCCGCGCGCGGCCACCAGCGCGGAATCGGGCATACCCGAAACGATGTCCGCGTCCACGGGATAGTTCTTTGCGAGGATCTGTCCCGCCAGCATGCGGGTGCGGTAGACGCTGCACCCGTCTAAAACGCTGTCCGGACGGGAAAAATACACATATTCAAAGATACAGGAAGCGGAACGGCATTTTTCCGCGCCGTTCACCCGGTACGAGTGCATACCGGCGCTGTCGATCACCAGCACTTCGCCCGGTTCCACATCGCGCAGGAAGGTAGCGCCCACCGAATCGATCGCACAGCTTTCGGACGCCACGACGACGTCGTCCATATTCCGGCCGACGCACAGGGGACGGATGCCGTAAGGATCGCGCACCGCGATCAGCTTATCCGCCGTCATGACAACCAGCGCATACGAACCCTTGAAGTATTCGCAGGCTTTCAGCACTCCCTGCACGATGTCGCCGTCGGAAAATTTGTTGATGAGCATCGCCATCACTTCCGAATCGATCGTCGTCTGGAACACGGCGTTGTCCGCGATGAGCTTGGACCTGAGTTCGTCCGTATTCGTCAGATTGCCGTTATGCGCAAGCGCCATCTTGCCGCATTTCCCCGTAAAGACAATGGGCTGAGCGTTGAGCAGCAGACTTGCGCCCGTCGTCGAATAGCGGACGTGCCCGATGGCGATGTCGCCTTCGGGAAGTTCGTGCAGAGTATGCTCCGAAAAGACATCCGGAATCAGCCCCATGCCCTTGTAGTATTCGATTTTGTTCGCGTAAGCGACGGCGATTCCGCAGCTTTCCTGACCGCGGTGCTGCAGCGCGTATAACCCGTAATAAACGGTGCTCGCCACGTCGTGCGTGTCCTCGGAATAAATCCCGAAGACCCCGCACTCCTCGTGCATACTGTCAAATACGGGTTTTGAATCTCTCAGATACATGCCTTATCCTCTTCCTTGCAAATTCTTTGCGGTTTTCCGCGACCGGCCGGTCCGCCTTCTTTTCGGCGCGCGCCCGCCCTGCGCCCCGCCGCAAAACCGGGGCGCAGGGCGGGGCCGGATTATTTCGTCTCGTTGAGGCGCTTGAACACTTCTTTATATGCGTCCTCGACCCCGCCCATATCCCGGCGGAATCTGTCTTTGTCCAGTTTTTCGCCCGTCGTCATATCCCAGAAACGGCAGGTATCGGGGGAAATCTCGTCGGCGAGCACAATTGTGCCCTTATAGCGGCCGAATTCCAGCTTGAAATCAATGAGATTGATGTTCAGCTTCCTGAAAAATTCGATCATGATGTCATTAATCGCGAACGCCATGTTCTTGATCGTGTCGATCTCCTCTTTCGTCGCGAGCCCCATCGCCAACGCGTGATAGGAATTGATGAGCGGATCCCCCAGCTCATCGTTCTTGTAGCTGAATTCGATGACGGGCGTCAGCAATTTGGTGCCCTCGGGAATCCCCAGCCGCTTGGACATGCTGCCCGCCGCGGTGTTGCGGATGATGACTTCGAGGGGAACGATCTGCACTTTCTTGACCAACGTTTCCCGGTCGGAGAGCTCCTCCACATAATGGGTGGGAATCCCCTTGGATTCCATCAGGCGGAACATCATGTTGCTCATGCGGTTGTTGATGGCGCCCTTGCCGGCAATCGTGCCTTTTTTCAGGCCGTTGAACGCGGTCGCGTCGTCCTTATAGTCCACGATGACGAGATCGGGGTTGTCGGTTGCGTAAACTTTCTTGGCTTTGCCTTCGTAGAGCTGTTCTTTCTTTTCCATAATCTGAATCTCCTTTTTCTCCTGAAAAATTTTTACCGGTTTGTCTCCGGAGTTTTTTCCGGCCTTTCCGCTTCCGCGGCCCTGCCGATGCTCCGGAACTCCCGGCGCTTTCTCTCCGCAATCTTTACAGCGTTTACAGCATTTCCTGCAACGCCTTGTCGTCAGCGTTGATCTTTTCCCGCATGGCGAGCTTATAAGCGCTCAGCTTTTCCGCAATTTCGGGATATCTGACGCCGAGAATCTGCAAAGCGAGCAGCCCGGCGTTTTCCCCGCCGTTCACGCCCACCGTCGCCACGGGAATCCCCGACGGCATCTGGACGATGGAAAGCAGGCTGTCCAGCCCTCCCATCATATCCGTCTTGACGGGTAGCCCGATGACGGGCAAAGTGGTGGACGCCGCGATTACTCCGCCGAGATGCGCCGCCTTTCCCGCCGCGCAGATGATCACTTCGATTCCGTTTTTCCGCGCGTTCGCGGCAAACTCGTGCGCCTCTTCGGGCGTGCGGTGCGCGGAAATCACCCGTACCTCCGTCTCCACGCCGAATTGTTTCAGAATCCCGACGGCCGGTTTCACCACGTCGAAATCCGATTTGCTTCCCATCAGAATCGCTGCTTTTGCCATATTTTCACAACCTCCTGTTTGTCTCGGTCCCACGATTTTCAAAGTTTTCAGAATACCCGCCGAAAGAATCTCCGATCCCCGGAAAATGAAAAAGCACAGCCGATATGGCTGCACTCATCGTCTCAAAGGGCTGCAAAAGCGCCGAAAAAGGTATGATCCGCCCGCAAACGGCCGCGGATGCCATATCCGCAAATGCGTCTGCATCCGGAAAAAGCGAAGTGCCGGCTGCCGCCGAAATTCCCTTTTTTGCGCATTTTTTTCATACCAGAACCTCTTTCGTGCCCGTTCTCTCTCTCACCCTTTCCCCTTTTCCTCTCCTTACGACCGCTCCTCTATTATACCAAAAACAAACCGGAATTGCAAACGGCTGACAGAGGAAAACCTTTCTTACATTTCTTTGTAATTTTTTCACAAATATTTTTGCAATTCTGTCAATCCGAAAGGGATATTCCGTAGCGTTCCGCCCGGCAATGCCCGCCGTAAAGGGAAAAGCCGTGCGAACAAAATGTTAAAATTTTACATTTTTTCGTCAAAGGTCGAACGCCATCGCCGTAATGTCGTCGGTGAACCGGCCTCCGGAAAATACGCCGAGCGCGTTTTTGAGTTTCCCGATAAAATCCTCGGCGCCGCGGGATTGCAGCAATACGCTTTCCGTGCGTTCGATGCCGAAACGGTCGCCGGCCGAGTTGGAACATTCGGTGATTCCGTCCGTCAGGAGCACGAGGATATCCCCCTTTTCAAACCCGATTTCCCGTTCCTCATAACAGAAATCGGGCATCCAGTTGGAAATGGGCGGCGCGGGAGATTCGATCTCGTTGATGCCGAATCCGGTTTTCAGGAGAATGGGGGCGTTATGCCCCGCGGAAACATAGCGGATTGTCCGGCGGGTTTCATCGATCGCCACCCCGGCCACCGTGATATACGAACGCTCGTCCGGATTGAGTTCGCGGAATTTTTCGCTCAATTTCCCGAGCGCCAGCGCCAGCGAGGGCTCCCTGCGGTCGAATCCCGCCCGCACGAAGGCCGACAGCATTCCCGCGGAAATCCCCTTTCCGGACACGTCGGCAAGAATGCCGTACGTCCTGCCGTCCAGTTCGTACACATCCGGAAGATCGCCGCCGATTTCGAGACTGGGCACATACAGATACGAATAAGTGACGCCGCCCATGCTCTTGCCGGCGGGAAGAAGCCGGCGCTGAATCTGGCGGGCGGAAATCATCTCCCGTTCGATTTCCGTCTGATAGATTCCGTCGGTAAGTCCGAGATACAGCTTTCCCTTCTCGTCCACGGGAAGGATGCGGATGCGCACGGCCACCTTTTCCCGCCGCCCGGCATGATATGCGCCGGCGGAAACCGTTTCCGTCTTTTCCGCCCGGTCTCTTACCGCCGCCTTCATTACATTGCGGAGCGCACACCCCCCGCAGGAAGGCGAATCCCCGCAGTCCGCGCAGTCCTCTCCGCACCCGAGCGCTTCTTTCAGGGTGCCCTTTCCCTTGGCGCGGTCTGAAAACGAACGCCGGAACGCGGCATTGGCAAAACGGACGCGCAGCCGCTCGTCAAAAACAAACACCCCCGCGGGCATCCGGTCGAGAATTTTTTTATATTGTGTGCCCAGCATTCCCATTCCTTCCTTTTCCGTATTTCCGCAAAGCGGCAAAGCTACGATCAGGCGTTTTTGCGCGGCGGAACCGCCGCGCAAAAACGCCGCCGTATCTCCGCATCCCGCTCCGTCTGCAAACACCACACCTGCCTGCCTCCGCTCGCCGTATCACCGTATGCAAATTACGGGCGATACATTTTAAGCCCCCTGCCGATGCTCACATCGAAATCCACTCCGTCATACAATTCTCCGTCCATTTGCACGGTACAGGGTTGAGACGGCGTAATTTTCACCCGTTCACAGCGGAAATGCTCCGCCGCGGGGTATTCGAGGACTTTTCCCTTCATCAGATAGCCGAACACCCGGAGTATCTGCCGTTTGCTCAGGCAATCCACCGCCATCACGTCGATCTTTCCGTCGTCGATGACCGAAGCGGGACAAATCCGGATCCCCCCGCCGATCTGCCGGCCGTTGCACGCCACGGCAATCAGCGCCCGGTGTTCTTCTTTCCGCCCCTCGCTTTCAATGGTCACCCGGTATCCTTTGAAGGCAAACAGGCTCTGCAACAGACTGAGGAAATACTTGATCTTTCCCTTGATCTTCCCCTTTTTGCAGCGGACGAGCACGTCCACGTCCATCCCCATGCCGCCCACGTTCATACAGCGCAGATCGCCGATTTTCAGATAATCCGTCTCCTTCGTCCCGCCGTCCAGAATCAGTCCGGCTGCCTCTTCCGCGTTCAGGGGAATCCCCGCCGCCGCGGCGAAATCGTTTCCCGTCCCCGCCGGAATCAGTCCCAGCCGGCAGGCCGAAGGGTCGGACAGGCCGTTGAGCACTTCATGCAAAGTCCCGTCCCCGCCCACGACGATGATTTCCGGTTCCGGAGCGCCGCAAAGCGACGACGCCGCGCCTTCTCCTTGCACCGGGCAGACGGGCTTGTCCGCCTGAGAAACCGCCGCTTCCGCCGTCGGCTCCGGCGACTTCGCCGGGCCGCAATCCGCTTTCCGCGTCAGCGCCGCCGCCAGTTCGCGCGCTTCGCCCGGCCGGGAAGTGGAATGTACGATATATTCCGCGCCGCGGCTTTCCAGAATCCGGACAAACGTATGCAGCTGTCTTTGCGCCTTCTTGCCCCCCGACGAAGGATTGACGATAATATGATACATTTTAACCTCTCTCTTTGTACGTTTTGTCAAAAAAATGAAAAATTCCGCGCTTTTTTTGAAAACAGGACGGATATATTATATAACACTTTTCGAGGAATTGCAATTTATTTTGAAATTTGGTATACTGGAATCGTAATTTTTTTTGAGGAATTTTGTCTATGAAAGAACTTTTGCCGGAAAGCCTCCTCCGCCTGGCGAAGGAAATGCCCGAGCCGCTGTATGTCGTCGGCGGCTTTGTGCGGGACTTCCTCTCCGGGCGCACCTGCGCCGAACCGGATCTGGACATCTGCTCGCCGACGGACGCGGACAGTTTTGTCGCCGCCGCCGAGCGCTGCGGGTTCACCCCCGTCGCCGTCTACCGCCATACGGGCACGGTGAAGCTGAAAGACGGGGAAAACCACGCGTTTGAATACACCTGCTTCCGTTCCGACCGGTATGTGCGGGGCACCCATGTCCCCGTTGAAATTTTCTTTACGGACGACATCGCCCTCGACGCAAAGCGCCGGGATTTCACCGCCAACGCCGTCTATTACGACATCGGAAGCGAAAAATTCGTCGACCCCCTCGGCGGGCGGAAGGACATCGCCGAGCGGCGGCTCCGCACCGTGGACGCGGCGGAAAAGGTATTCGGCGAGGACGGACTCCGGCTGATGCGGCTCGCCCGGCAGGCGGGACAGCTGGGATTTACGCCGGACGGAGAATGTCTCGCGGGCGCGGCGGAAAATGCGGCGCTCATTCTCGACATTTCCCCGGAAAGGATTTTCGCCGAACTCACCCTGCTCCTTCGCGCCGACCGGAAATACGGCGTAAAGGACGGACATTATGCGGGGCTGAAAATTCTCGACCGCACGGGCGTGCTCGACCGGATTCTGCCCGAACTGACCGCGGGAAGGGGCATGGAACAGCGAAAGGATTTCCACAGTTACGATATTCTGGAACATTCCCTGCGCGCGGCGCGCTATGCGGATGAACGGGTGCGGCTGGCCGCCCTTCTGCACGACGCGGGAAAGCCCTTCTGCATGCTCCGGGACGGCAACGTCCACGCGCATCCCGAAGAGGGCGCGCGCATTGCGGGAGAAATCCTCGCCCGGCTGAAAGCCCCCGTTCATGCCTCGGAGCAGATCAGAGTGCTGATCCTTTGGCATATGTACGACTTTGACGGACGGACGAAACCGGGCAAACTGCGCCGGTTTTTCGTGCGGAACGCCCCGCTGCTCGAAGAGCTGATGCTCCTCAAACAAGCGGATTTTTCGGGCTGTAAAGACGATCTGTCCCCCTGCCCCACGAATATAAAATGGCGGGCGGAACTCGCCCGGATGCAGGCGGAAGGCGCACCCCTGCGGCTGAAAGAACTCGCGGTTTCCGGCAAAGACCTGCTGGAAGCAGACGCCCCGCCCCGGCTCATTTCCCGCGTGCTCCGGGCGATGCTCCTGCACGCCGCCGTCTGCCCCGCCGACAACGCGAAATCGCGTCTTTTGGCCCTGCTCCCTTCGTTCGTGAAAACCGCGGAAGAAGAACAACTCCGCGAACAGGCAAACGGACAGACAAACGACAATGCGGACAAACAGGCAGGCGAACCTGTAAACAAAAAACAAAACGGATAAAAAAGAGGAAACACCATGACGGAAAAAATGCTTCTGGGCGTATGCATCGCCCTGCTGATTCTCTGCGTCTTTCTGCTGCTGTTGCTCCTCAAACGCCGGGGAACGGGCGTTTCGGACAAAAACGGCGGGGACACGGACGCGCTGAAAGAAAAAATCGACAAACTGGGCGGCATCGCCGATTACACCAACAAATCGATCACGTCGCTCGGCTCGATGACGGAATACCGGCTGAACAACATTCAGAAAACCATTTCCGACCAGCTCCGCTATGTCACGGAAAACAACCAGCGCTCGCTGGACGAAATCCGCCGCACGGTGGATACCCGGCTGTCGGAAACTTTGGAAACCAAACTGACGGAAAGCTACTCGATCATTCAGCAGCGGCTGGAAGCGGTGTATCGCGGAATCGGCGAAGTGCGCAGCCTCGCCGCGGGCGTCGCGGACATCAAAAAGGTGTTTTCCAACGTGAAACTGCGCGGCACCTGGGGCGAAGCGCAACTGGGCGCCCTGCTCTCCCAGATGCTGGCGCCCAATCAGTACGCCGCCAGCGTCAAGCTCAATCCGCTCTCGGACGGCATGGTGGACTTTGCGGTGCTTCTGCCCGACAAAGACGGCAGCACGGTCTGCCTGCCCATCGACAGCAAATTCCCCACGGAGGAATACCAGCGGCTGGTGGAGGCGGGAAACGCCTGCGACCGGGAAGCGGAAGAACGGGCGCTGAAAAATCTCGGCAGAGCCGTAAAATTGCAGGCGGATTCGATCGCCGCGAAATATATCCTCCCGCCCCGCACCACCGATTTCGCCGTGATGTATCTCCCCATCGAAAGCCTGTATGCGGAAATCCTCAAAATTCCCGGGCTCAGCGAATACCTGTCCCTCCGCCGCATTCTCGTCTGCGGCCCCACCAACCTCGCCGCCCTGCTCTCCACCCTGCAGACGGGATTCAAAGTATCCGCCATCGAACAGCGCTCGCAGGAACTTTGGCAACTTCTGGCGGCCTTCAAGTACGAATTCGGGAAATTTACGGAAGTGCTGGACAAGACGCAGAAAAAATTGCAGGAAGCGCAGGACACCATCGAGACGGCGGCGGGCCGGACCCGGATCATCGCCAAAAAACTGCGCAGCGTCGACCTCGGGCTCCCCGGCAGCGAGCCGCCCGAATCCCCCTGACAAAGCCCGACTGCACTCCGACAAATCCCGACTACCCCCGACTGCACTCCGACGAATCCCGGCCAAACTGCCGGCCGTTTCCCGGTATTTCCCGCGCGGAGACAAAGGCACCCGGGCGGCCGCGGAAAACCGAGCATTCTCCGTCTGCCCTCCCGTCTGCGCACGTTCTTGCCCGGCGGAAGGAGGTTCGGCCGGAGGCGCCTAAAAGGACGCGCGGCGGTTCCCTGAATTTCCCTGCGTCAAATTCCCGCAAAAGCGGCTCTTTTTTTCGGGAAATACTTGCATTTTCATAAAAAATACAGTATAATAGAAACTGTAAAAATTCAGATATGGGAGCAACGGTATAAAAATATGCATCTCCTGAAAATTACGCCCGATTGCGTTCCCGAGCCGGAAGAAGACTCGTTCGTCTTCGGCGCCGGAAAAGTGCAGGGCGCAAGACTGGGCAAAAACGGAAACTGCCTTCTGGTGGAAGGCGCGAAACGGTTCAAGCTGTACACCGAACAAACCGACCTGCTCCGGATCCTGGAAGGGAACGGGCATTTCAAATGGAAGCAGGGCGAAACGGACTTCCGGCCGGGCGATTGTTTCGAAGCGGAAAAGCTCGGCGAATACGAAGTAAACGGATCGGAAAAATTTCTGGTCGTCAGAAAGTGAGGTAAAAAATGGCTACATATTACGAAGAAGAGAAGAAAGGCGGCGGATTCGCGGGAAAACTTCTGGCGGTCTTTCTCGGTTTTCTGTTCGGAATCATCGTCACGATCGGCAGCATTGCGGGGGTCGGGTACTACCTTTACGCAAAAATGCGCATCCGCGAAGGGATCAACCTGGTCGGACAGATTATGGGAAACGACATCAAGTACCAGGACTACATAACCGACGAATACGCCGACAAAACCGTCGCCGCGCTTCTCAAGGACCTGCAGTCGCTGGCCTCCTCTTTCTCCGGAAAGACGATCACTCTGGACGACCTCAACCGGATTTCCCCGCAGATGGAGAAAAAAGTCACCGATCTGGCCAATCAGCTGGAAACCCAGTTCAATATCCCCCTCACGGTGACCAGTCCGAACAAAGACGAAGCGGGCAATATCCTCGACGATGCGGATAACGTCATTCTCGACAAGGACGGCAACGTTGTCAAAAAAGACGAAAACGGAAAAGCCGTCCTCACCGGAGACAACGGCGAAATGATGGTGGGGCTGATGGACGTTCCCCTTTCGCTTCTTCTCACTTTCTTCACGCAAACTCTGAACCCTCTGGAACTGGGCACGGTGCTCGCTTCGCCGAAGCTCAATCTCCTTTCGCCCTCTTCCGAAAATTTTGAAATCCTCATGCTGCTCTGCTATGGGGACGACACCAATTATGAAAAGAATGCCGACGGCACCGTCGTGCGCGATGAGAACGGCAACGCCGTGATGAAAAACGGCGCGGAAGCGACCACGATCGGCGATTTGCTCTCTTTCGCTTCCGGACAGCAAGAAAGCGGCGGCATAATTTCCCTGCTGGAAAAAATCTCCGTTTCCGGAATTCAGTCCGCCACCGGCTCCCTCGACAACAGCGATCCGCTCGTCCGCAGTCTGCTCTACGGAACGGAAGGAAAACAGTACACCTATGACGCAGACAAAATTGAAATCACCTGGCTGCCCGTCACCTACCGGCTCGACGGGGAAACCAACGTCTTTTCAAGCTCCGACGGAACGGAATATGCTTATCGGGACGCCGAAAACATCTAGGTGAGCGGGAGCGGGGAATCCATCCGTCCCGCGACGGCGCAGCCGGGAACCGGAAATGCCGGCGCCGCGGTCTCCTATTCCTACATCGTCTATGACGCGGACGAAAAAGCCGTATGCAGCCTTCTTGCGGAAGAAACGGAAGCCGGACTCTTCTACGCTTATCTCTCCGACGGGGAACTTCTGTACAATTCTCCCCGTTCGCTGAAAGAACTGATGGACGTTCTGAGCGGAAATGGCGGCAACGTCATGGATCTGCTCGCCGATGTGGAACTGGGCACCCTGCTCGGCCTTTCGGACAAAGAATACAACGATGACAACAAAATGCTGTTCGCGCTGGCTTACGGCAGCCTCGGCGAAGATTTCATTCTGGAAAACGGCAAAGTCGTGATGATCAACGGCTCCAAGCCCACCACGGTCGGACAGCTTACCGGCGGAAGCGCAAACGAATTGCTGGACCGGGTCACCCTCGATTCCCTGATGACCGTCGACCGCACCGACAGCGTAATGTGCGCCCTCGTGTACGGCACGGAAGGAAAACATTACGTCTGGCCGGAGGGAGACGCCGCCCCCACCATGCTGCCCGTGAAATATTCCGTCTCCGGCGGAATCCTCTATGACGACGAAGGCAACCGGACTGACGCCGTATGGGACGAAGCCTCCGGCGTATGGACGGTGACGAAAGAACAGGACGGCGAAACGGAAATTTTCTACGCCAAAGCCGAAAGCGACGGCTCTGCCGTCTGGCTCCATGCAACCAAAGATTGCTCGGGAGAAAAACTCCTTTATCAGAAAATGACGCTCGGCGCATTGCTGGACGGTCCGGAGGACCTGATTGACGGCATACAGCTGTCTGCCGTGCTCTCCGCCGATCCCGACGACGCGATTACCATGTATCTGCTCTACGGCAAAAAGGGCGTGCATTATGACCTCGACGGAGGAACGGGCGAAGTGATCATGCTCCGCCGCGAAGTTGCAATATATGACGGAAAGGCCTATGATGAGCGCGGAGAACTGCTCCCCGGCTCTCTCGGCGCCGGAGATACCGGTTATATCTATACCGAAGGCAATACGACCTGGATTTTAACCGAACAGTCCGGGAACTTTACGGAGATCTCCGTAAACGGCGAATCTGTAAAAGCGCCCTGCTATTATGCCGCAACGCAGCAAGGCGGATATGTTTTCTATCAGCCGCATACGATCGGCGATCTTTCCGAAAGTTCTTCTCTGCTCTCCAACATCAAAAAAGACCTTACGATCGGCGACATCATGGGCGAAACGGGGACCAGCGGCCTCATTGCCTCCATTGCGGACTGGAAAATAGACGATCTCAACGACCAGGACAAAATCATGTCTCTGAAAATCGGAGACGTGATGGGAATTGATGAGAATTCCTCCAAACTCCTCCTTGCCATGGAAGACTGGACGCTGAACGATCTCAACGATCAGGACAAAATCATGTCCCTGAAGCTGGCCGACGTCATTGAAATCGACGACGAGACCTCGCCCGGCTTCCTCAAAGCCATCCGCGACAAAAACTGGACGCTGAACGATCTCAACGACAAAGATAACGTCAACTCGCTCCGCCTCGGGGAGATCATCGAAATCGACGAAAACGATCCCAAAACCTCCGCGCTTCTGCTCAGCCTGAAAGATACGTCGATCGGAGACCTTACACCCAGGATCAACACGCTGACTCCCACGGAAATTCTGGGCGAGGAAGACGTGGAAAACAACCGGATTCTCAGACATCTGCGCAATTCCACCGTACTCACCCTTTCGGCCGACATCGAAAATCTGTCGGTTGCCGCCGTATTCGAAGACGACGTATATAAGAAAGACGCTGCGGGCAATTTTGTCAACGCTCAGGGCGAAGCGCTCTATCTCAACCCCGACGACGGCATTTATTACACGACGCCCGACTACCAAGCGGACACGCAGTCTGAACGGGTCATGACCGGCTCCTGGGAATATCTGCTGACCGATCCCGACGGCCTGATCCCGCCTTCCGGATATACGCTGACGAATATGGAAGCGATGACCAGCAATATGACTGCAAATATTCAGAGCGCCGTTCTCAACGACCTGTACAAAGACGGAATCATCGTTCTGGAAGACAGCGCTTTCCTCGAAAAGCCGATCATCTATGTATACATTTTCGGCGAAGAGCCTTTCAGCTATACGGTTTTCGACATCGATCCCGCAAAATATGACAACAAATCCAAACTGGGCGAACTGACCATCAACCAGATGATCAACTACGTCACCGATATTCTCACGGCAATCAGCTGAGACTTATCCCAAATTTCAAAGACGCCCCTCCGGCGGAATGATTCCGCCGGAGGGGCTCTTCATAAAACCGCCCGCTCTTAAAAAACGCCGGACAAAAAACCACAAAAAACTCAAAAATCGCGCGCTTTCGCCATAAAAATAATTGACTAAGCCCCCGAAATCGGGTATAATAGTAACACGGCTTCAAAAGACAGCCGTATTTAGCCTTGCATATCGAAAAGATATGCCGAATAAGACCGGGAGGTGAAACAAAAGCTATGACCAAATACGAAATGCTGTATTTGCTCAACAACGACGCCGCGGAAGAGACAAAAAATGCCGAAATCGAAAAGTTTGAAGGCATTGTCAAGTCGATGGGCGGCACGCTTGTGTCCACGGACAAATGGGGAACCAAAAAGCTTGCATATCCGATTCGTTTCAAGAACGAAGCGTATTATGTCCTCATGACGTTTGAAGCGGACGCAGCCGTCGTCAGCGAGCTTGACCGCGTTGCGGGCATCGACAGCGAAGTTTTGAGACGCTTGATCACGAAACTCAACTGAGCGAAAAGGAAACAAGAACATGAACAAGGTTTTTTTGATCGGGAACTTAACGCGCGACCCTGAACTTACCGAGACCCCCAGCGGCGTCGCGGTATGCCATTTCGCCATTGCCGTCAACCGGAATTATTCCTCGCAGGACGGCGAGCGCCAGACGGATTTCTTCAACTGCACCGCATGGCGCGCCACGGCGGAAACGGTTGCCCGCTATACCAAAAAAGGCAACAAAGTCGCCGTCAGCGGAAGCGTTCAGCTGAGAAATTATGAAGACAATCAGGGCGTAAAACGCACCGCCGTCGACATTATCGTGCAGGATGTGGAATTTCTTACCCCCAAGACAAGCGGCGATTCGTTCGACGACGCGCCGGCTGCTCCCGCGCGCTCTGCCAATGCCCCGGCGAAAAAGAAACCCGTCCTCCAGACTCTGGACGACGACAGCGACATCCCCTTCTGATGTCGTAAGGGAAAATAACATAAGGAGTAAAAGGTCATGGAAGAAAAGACTGCCGTTAAAAAGAGCTATAAAAAAGCTCCCCGCAGAAAGGTATGCGCTTTCTGCCAGGAAAAAATCGACGAAATCGACTATAAGGACATCAACCGCCTGAAGAAATTCGTGACGGAAGGCGGAAAAATTGTTCCCCGCCGCATGAGCGGTACCTGTGCGGCACATCAGAGACTTCTTGCCACCGCGATCAAGCGTGCGAGAATTGCTTCTCTGCTCCCCTTCAAAGGCGAGTAAGCATCTGTAAATTTCCCCTCTCTTCTTCCGGAAGAGAGGGATTTTTTATGCCCGGTCTGCCTCTTACTCCCGTTTTCCGGAACCGCGGGACTTCCCGGCTCTTCCCTTCCGCCTCCGGACTTTCACTGCCGTTGGCGCGGCGCCGGTCCTTTCGCTCTCCTTTGATCTGCGGCGGAATCCGGTCAGGCTGAACCGTGTTCCGTTCTCGCTTTTTCTTGCTTTGCTCATAATGATTTTCCAAAAAATATCTCTTTTTGCAAATGCTCCCTCCTTCTTTTTCGCCCGACAACCATCCTTTTTTCCGCTGACGGAAAGGGGAGGACTCCCTTCCGGAATTCCTCCCCCTTTCAAAAAATATATTCAGCTCTGCAAAATTCCGGCCGCGCGCAGAGAAGCCAGCAACGCGTTGAGCGTCGTCGCCACGTCTTCTGCCGTCGCCGTCGTCGTCGCCACATCGCTTACCGCCGCCGCAGTCGTCGTTTCTCCTGCAGGCCCGGTCGCGCCTGTCGCGCCCGTAGCTCCGGTTGCACCCGTAGGTCCGGTGGGTCCGGTAGGTCCGGTCGGCCCGGTAGGTCCGGTCAGCCCGGTGGGTCCGGTTGCCCCGGTCGGTCCGGTAGGCCCGGTGGCACCCGTGGGTGCGGTGACTTATGGGATTTGTTTATTCGTTTGCCCACGGAAGTCCGCGGGCGCATTCGAGATAAATTTGTAGTAGATATGGATCTCGCGCGGCTTGTCGCCCTCCGGCTTTTCGCCCACGGTGATAAATTCGATGAGCTGTAGACACATTTCGCGCGTCAGCTCCTCGCACCTTGCGTACCGTTTCAGGCGGGCTATGTACTCCTCGACTTCCGCGTCGATGCCATCCGCTTCGGCAAGCCGCGCTTCAAGTTCCGCGATCTTGCGTTCGATTGCTTCCTTCTCCGTCTGATACTTTTCGCAAAGGCTTTTCAACACGCTCTCGGGCAAAGCTCCCAGCACCTTTTCTTCAAAGGCAGACTGAATGAGTTTATCAAGCTCCGCAAGCCTGTCTTGAAGCGATCGCAACAGCTTTTCGTCGGACAGTCTGTTACGCTCGCCGCGCTTGGCGCGTTCCCGCAAATAGCGCTCTTTCGCCGCCGTCTCATCCGTCTCCACCTCGCCCAGCATGGCGCGGATGTCGCTCAAAACGATGCCCTCGATCTGCCTGTCGCTGATGGCATGGGAAGTGCAGTACTTCTTGCCGACGTCGATGTAGCGGCGGCACAGATAGTAATTGCAGACGCCCCTGCGCTGCCCGCCCGACTTAAATTTGAGCTTGCAGCCACAGTCGGCGCAAAAGAGCAAGCCGGAAAGCGGATGCACCCTGTTTTCCTTGTCCGCCCTCCCGCGCGAAACGGACGTGCGCATCGCCTGCACTTTATCCCATGTGTCGCGGCCGACGATCGCCTCGTGAGCGTTCTCCTTGACGACGTGTTCGCTCTCGGGAACATGGAGCACCTTATGGTTCTTGTAGGAAAAGCGCGTCGTCAGATGCTGCGTCATTCTGCCGATGTAGGTG